>NZ_JAMXYB010000007.1:0-111755 GCF_024129495.1 Acinetobacter sp. S4400-12
AACTCTCACACCTCGCGGCGCTGGAACCTAAATCCAGTGCGTCTACCAATTTCGCCACGTCCCCAATGGCTGTGTATACTATAGGGATCACTTTGCCCTGACAAGAGCTTTTTAAGAAAAACCCACCCATTTGATTAAATAAAAAACAATCTGCAATTTATTGTATTTTTCTCATTCAATTTCAGTCATCAAGCAGTATTTGACCACTTTGAAATCAGCCAATCTGTTTTGCTGCTGCCTGCATAGCATTCCCTCCAACAGTTTTTGAAAGGCTTTTAAACCTGTCGGAAGCTCAAGTTTGAAACGCTGGCAATGTATATATGCCCAATCTTCATAACTGGCCGCTTGTAGACGTTGCCCAGACAGCCATTCATAAAAAATGATTCCCAAAGCATAGACCTCACTTTGCAAAGACTTAGGCTTGCCGTGAAATAACTCAGGTGCCATATAACGCGGTGTTGCATTCATTTCTTTTATTACTGATTCAGACAGGGAATGTACCTGCTCAAAATCGATTAGATAGACCCTGCCCTGATCATGCACAAAATGTTCACGCTTTAAATCGGCATGAAAATAGCCCAATTCCTGTAATTCAATTAAGGGTTCTAAGACGCGCAGCAAATATTGCTGAATTTCCAGAATAGATAGCGTTTCTGGTGTACCGTCAAAATAAGCAGGAAAATCTGGCAGAATCAAAGCCTGCTGAAAAGTGTCATAAGCAATTTTAACAGGTTGCTGAATGATCCAAGCGGGCAATAGGCATTGCAAACCTGCATGCTGATAAGCACGGTAAAATTCCAGCTCATGCTGAAAACCCTGTTGAACCTGTTGCCATACAGAACTGGAAGAATCAGCAAGCTGTGTCTTCAGCCAGTAAGGCCCTGGTTCATTTAAATAATAGAGACGGCGACCAAAGCCCAGGCTACGGGCTTTGGTTTTTAGCTGCCAGTTTAAAGAAGAGAGCGTGTCTGGATTAAGTTGCAATATATTCGTGCTGTAGATCTGGTGTCTTCTGATAATTTAACAGTTCCAGACAATGCTGAATAGTTTTACCTACCCGCTCCTGCATTTCGATCAGGGAAATTTTAGGCCAGGTCGCCCGTTCGCCCTCGCGCTGTAAGACTTTAAACAGATGCGGCCGCGGATTCTGGAGCATATAAGTATAGTGACGTAAGCCATATTTTCCGACGATGTTTACATCGCCATAATAACGCTGATTGACCACCCCATGCCCATGGTCCAGCAGACGGCGGACTGGTGGCACCCGACCGGCATGCTCACGGGCAAAGTCCATCATGCCTTTGGTAATGACCGCACCTTGACGGCGTACAATACGTTGTGGCCAACTTAAGGTCCCTTTGCGGAAACGTGCTACATCATCCTGCATAAATGGCACGATATGCGGGTTCACCTGACTGGCGATGGTGTAATTGATATTATAAAGCCGCGCCATTTTCTCTTGCGGAAAATCACTGCGCACACTGCCATCGACCCAGCGCGTGGCTCCCATATACGGGGTATATTGACCATCATAGCGTTTACTGGTCAGACGTACGGGTGGAAATAGAATTGGCACTGCACAAGAGGCCAGCACTGCACTCCAGACCAGCACATCTGGTGAGGTATAGGCATTCATAATCCGTGCCTCCTGCGCAGCATCATAAGGAGCAACCGCGATATTAATATGTAGACCGGAAATTTTTAAGGCTTCTGCAAAAGTGACATCTCCCAGATTCTCAATCAGAAACTTTTTCAGGTATTTGACATCGGCCAGTCCACCATTACCTTTGAGCAGTTCATTCAGCTTACGAAAGTGAAAAGCTTCATGAAAAAAGTTATGTCCCTTCAACAGTTCTACATAAGTGGAAGGCTTGGACACGCCCAGCATGGCAGTCATAATAGCGCCGGCACTGGAGCCGGACATGACTTTGGGCAGCAAGTCTTGCTCCATTAAAGCCTTACATACACCAGTATGAAATAACCCCAAAGTGGAACCGCCGGAAAACATCAAAGCTGGCTGGCCATAAGCACGCTGACAATGTTCAAAGTATTCGATCTTTTCTTCAAATTTCAAGCACTGACATTCATCTGAGGCGATATAGGCCAGACCCAGACTGACTTCTTCTACATATTCTTCAATAATTCTTTTGGTGCCGACATAAGTCTCGGTAAAAAGCAAAGGATGTGCAATATTGGCAACATCATAGCTCAGCCCTTCACACAGGATATGCATCAGATCTCGGGTACGCTTTTGCTGGCGGTAACGTCTTAATTTCCCTAAGCGATGCGCAATCACTTCAGCATCAAAATACGGCGAGCTATTATCAAACTTCCACTCTTGTGCACCTGATTCCTCATCAATCTTTAGCGCAATATGTTTCCACTCCTCATAAGTCTCAGCAAGCTGTAACTGCTGTTTCAGCTTTTTGATCCGATAGGCCTGATGTGGATTAATATCCTGGGTAAAATCTTTGAATAGCATCTGTCATTTTCCCTATATATTTCTCATTCAGCCCGTAGTCTTAAATATGGAAAATGCCCTTTTCCTCCTTCTAGACTAAAGGAGCAAAACTCTCTGCTTTAAGTAAATTATCACACTTTTCAGACTTTGACTGTGAATTTTACAGTGATAGTATGCTAGACATAATTTTAAATCTGCATTATTTCATCATGGCGAAAATCGACTTACCTGACAATATTTTAAATGCGCTTTCTACTGTACTTTTGCAGCTTCAACATAGCTTGCCTGAGCTGAAGCAGACACCGGATTTTTCTGCGTATGCTTATAAATGGCAAAACGGGGAACTAAAGCCGATTCATCAACTTAAACAGATTGCGCTGGAAGATTTAAAAGGAATCGAGAAACAAAAAGAAAAAGTGATTCAGAACACTTTACAGTTTTTAAAAGACCTGCCTGCCAATGATGTGCTGCTGACCGGCTCGCGTGGCACAGGCAAGTCGTCAATTGTCCGCGCCTTGTTGACTGAATACGCAGATCAGGGTTTACGCCTGATTGAAATTGAACGTGATGACCTGTCAGATCTGCCTCAAATTCAGCAACTGATCGCTGGCCGTCCAGAAAAATTTATAGTCTATTGTGATGATCTGGCCTTTAATGCAGAAGATGAAAATTATCGCAGTTTAAAAAGTGTTCTGGATGGCTCATTGCAATCTGGTTCCAACAATTTTGTGATTTATGCGACGAGTAACCGTCGCCATTTATTGCCAGAATTTATGCATGAAAATACGCCGGTCACCAAAGTCGATGTACCGCAATATACAGAGTTACATCCTCAGGAAGCGATCGAAGAAAAAATTTCCTTATCTGATCGTTTCGGATTATGGCTGTCTTTTTACCCGATGGATCAAAACCTCTATCTGGAAATTGTGGAACATTATCTTAAAAAATCCAGTATGGAACTGACTGCAGAGGCACGTGCCGAAGCATTACGCTGGTGCCAGGCACGTGGGCAACGTTCAGGTCGTGCTGCTTATCAGTTTTCGAAGCATTGGATTGGGTCAGAGCAACTTAAAAAAGCTTAAAGTAGAACCATCATGATAAAGTAGAACCATCATGATAAAAAAAGAACCGCAAGTGCGGTTCTTTTTTTGAATATAATAAACGAGGCGTTAACTCTTAATCCTGACAAATTGGTGGTAATACAGAACGAATACCTAAACCATTGGCAATTTTCTGCACCATGTTTACCACATTAACATCATTCGCTTGATATGAAACCAACTGAATACCCATCGGCAATCCGCTATCACTCAGAGCTATGGGGAAAGCATAACTTGGTGCATCTAAATAGTTAAATGGACGTGTATATTCACCCACATGACTAAACTCGGCATCTTCTGAACTTGACACAGCTCCAAGAAATGGGCTCACTGGAAACAACAAACATTGACCATCTAAAGAGGCTTTAAACGATTGCTGAAACTCAGTTCGCTCTGCAATCAATGTCTCATATTTTTGCTGTGAGATGGTCTTACCACGTAGCACACGCTGACGTACCAATTCCCACATTTTTACTTCAGCATTTTCAGCTGTATCACCATGATACAAATAGCTTTCATAGGCAATAATATCAGATGTTCGATCTGATAGATCATGAAAATCAAAATGTGCAGGTGGTTGCCAGTTTTTAATTTCAATTCCTAAAGCCTCTATGCGTTTTAGCACTCCGCGCCAAAGCGTTAATACCTCATGCTCAAGCGGATATGGAAATGCAGACTCATCTAAAGCATAAATTACATTTTCACTTGATGCCACTTCAACATTTGTATCCATCAATAAATTAATTAACGCACTAATGTCATCTGCAAAACGCGCAAACGGACCTAAAGTATCTAATGTTTTAGATAATGGCACTGCACCCATGTCAGCAATTTTATGAGCTGTGGGTTTAAATCCAAATATGCCATTCAATGCTGCTGGTGTACGAATTGAACCACCAGTATCACCACCAAATGCTAAAGGACTTAGATTACATGCAACTGCGACTGCTGAACCTGAAGAAGATCCACCTGGCGCGAATTGCTGTTCTGCCCAAGGGTTTTTAGGTGTACCCTGCATTGGATTTTGCCCTGACAAACCAAAGGCCAACTCGGTCATTTTAGTTTTACCTAAGATTACAAAACCTAAATTTTGTAACTGATCAACCAGTTCGCAGTTTGCTAACGCTTTTTGATCTAGATAAACTGTACCGGCATACGTTATATGACCCGCTACATCCAGATTATCTTTTAGTAAAATTGGAACACCATGAAATGGACTTAAACGTGTTCCTTGCTGAAGCAACTCATCTAAGTACTTAGCATGTTGCAAAGCCTCGGTTTCAAATAGTTCCGAAATGCAATCTAGATGTTTAAATGTCTGGTTTCGATCAATATAAAATTGAACTGTCTCTACTGAAGTTATCTTTTTGCAAGCAATCTGTCGACCTAACTCAAGTGCAGATAAATTCACAATATTCATTTTATATCTTCCAAACCTTTTCCTGCCGTTTCAGGCATCTTAATAAATGTGATTAATGTTAATAAAGCGCCAACCAGTACCATAAAGTAGAAGTAATCTTGTTTACCAATACTTTGTAACCAAGTCAGTACATATGGGGTCGTGCCGCCGAGTAAAGCCACCATCAAATTGTAAGGTGCACCAATACCGACCGCTCTAACTTCTGTCGGAAACTGCTCAGACATGACCGCGGGGCCAATGGCTGTATATAAAGCATATAAAACCAATCCAAAAAGCTCGACCAACAAAATCGATGCAAAAGTCCCATCCATCCACTTAATGATTGGATAAAAGAAAACTAAATATCCCGCAGCAAATACGATCAACTGCGGTTTGCGACCAATTTTGTCTGATAGCCAGCCAAATACAGGCTGACACAGTATGAAAATAATTAAGCCAACAGTATTCGCAGCAAAGGCTGTTTGTGGCTCTGCACCTAAAACTTTAATGGCGTAAGTTGGGACATAAACTACAAAAATATAAAATGCAAATGTCGTTAAGATAGAAATACCGACAATACGGAGCGTTTCTTTCGGATGACGTTTAATCAATACAGCCAAAGGATTTTTTACGGATTCTTTTTTATGGGTCATTTCACTATCAGGTACGGATTTACGAATCCACATACCCACCAAGCCGCCAATCGCACCCAAAATAAACGGAATACGCCAACCGTATTCACTCATTTGCGTTTCAGTCAAAGCACTTGTTAAAGCCCAAGCAAGACCTGAGGCCATCAAAATACCAATTGCTGAACTAAAAAACATAAAGCTCGAATAGAATCCACGTTTATGTTTTGGTGCCATCTCTGAAAGATAGGTTGCAGCTGAAGCGAACTCGCCGCCTAACGATAAACCCTGAAGTAATCGTGCCAATACCAAAATAATTGGTGCAAAAATACCAATTGATTCATAGGTTGGTGAAAGACCAATCATCAAAGATCCACCTGCCATCATAATGATGGTGACGGCCAAAGCGGCTTTTCGACCATAGCGGTCCGAAAAGATGCCCAATACGATTCCACCTAATGGGCGCATGAAGAAACCAACAGCAAAAATTGCGAAGGTCGCCAGCAACGATGCCGTTGGATCATCTGAGGGGAAAAACTGTTTCGCGAAAAATACCGCAAATGTGGCATAAATCGTCCAATCAAACCATTCAATCGCATTTCCTACAGTTCCTGCAAGAATAACTTTCTTTTGTGATACATTTCCTTGAGCGGAAATTGAGTTTTGCATTTTTGACTCATCCATAAGCGTCTCATTTAATATTTAGACATATATACAGGTTGTATTTTATTTTCTAGACTTTAATTAAGACTATAATTAGTTATTAGACAAGTCAATCATCATGAGTGAATCTTTTAGTTTCGACGAAATCGATACCGCATGCATCAAAGCTCTCATCTCTAATCCGAGAGGATCATGGAGAGAACTGAGTCAGATTAGTGATGTTCCGGAAAAAAAGCTGTCTCGGCGTCTGGTTAAATTGCTAAATGACCAAGTTATACGTACTGCGATTGAGTTAAATCCACTGGTTACCAATAAGGGTTACACAGTTCATGTATGGATCAGTGTGAAATTTGGGAAGGAAAAAGAAATTGCACAATTTTTTGCAAACCGCCCAGAAGTGCGTATTGTTTTTCTAACTACAGGACTTGCAGATATTTTCTTAGAGATTGGACTAGAAAAAGCAGCGGATCTCTCCATTTGGATGCATGACTTTGTTACGCAAATTCCAGATATTAAAACTGTAGAAACACAAGCGGTCTTAAAACCCTTTACATGGGCCAGTAAACCTAAAGCATTAGATGGCATCAGCGTTAAAAATGTTAATGTTAGAAACTTGACTGAAACTGAATTAAAGTTAATTCATGCTCTATCTATTGATGGCCGTTCATCTATTAAAAGTTTGGCAGAACAAATTGAGCTCAGTGAACATAAAACTCAGAAATTATTGAGTGACTTATTGGAAGAAGGTATTTTCAACATTCGTGTCGATGTAGAACCTAGTTTGATGGGCTATAAATCCGAAGCAATTATTTTGATTAAAGCTCGTCCAGATTCAGCGAATCATATTGCCAAGACCTTGTCTGAACTCAAATATACACGTTGTCTATTTGGAATTAGTGGTGATTCGCAATTTTTCTGGCATGTACTATGTAATGATTTAAGTGATTTATGGAAATTAATTACTGAAGATCTTGGTAATTTTGAAGGTATTCAATCCTGTAATACCAACATGGTGACTTTAGCTTTAAAGCGTGCAGGATTTATGCGAAAAATCAGCAGTGCACAGTTATTTTCAAGTTTGGAATAAAAAAAGAACCGCAAATGCGGTTCTTTTTAAACGATTGTCACGCTTCGTTTGGATTACTCAATTCCGTCATCGGCCAACGCGGTGTGGTAGTAACCGCCAGACCATCTTGCTGCCCGGCTTTTAAACGCTGGTAACCTGCAAAAGCAATCATTGCACCATTATCGGTACACAGTGCAGGTTCAGCATAGTATACAGAGGCTCTGATCTTGGTTAAATCCACTTCCAATCGCTCACGCAAACGCTTGTTGGCACTTACTCCACCGGCAATCACCAGACGTTTTAAGCCAGTCTGTTTCAATGCCTTGACAGATTTTTTTACTAAAGTATCCACAATGGCTTCCTGGAAGCTGGCAGCAATATCGGCATCCCGGTTTTCATCCCCCAGCTTTTTCATTTGTACAGACACCGCAGTTTTTAAACCGCTAAATGAAAACTCCAGCCCCTGATGCAGCATGGGACGCGGGAAAGCAAAAGCGTTTGGATCACCCTGCTCGGCCAGTTTTGAGATATTCGGCCCCCCCGGATATGGCAGGCCCATCATTTTGGCGACTTTATCGAAAGCTTCACCAGCCGCATCATCAATCGACTCGCCCAGCAGTTCATACTGGCCAATACCATAAGCAGCCATTAACTGTGAATGACCACCCGAAACCAGCAGCGCAACAAATGGAAATTCTGGCGGCGTTTTTGAAAGTAAAGGGGCCAGCATATGACCTTCCATATGATGCACACCAATTGCCGGCTTGTTGAGGGCAAATGCCAAGGTACGACCAAAAAGTGCACCAGTCATCAGTGCGCCCATCAGACCCGGACCACGAGTATAAGCCACTGCATCAATTTCAGATTTTTTCACGCCGCTTTGTTCGAGCAGTTCATTCATTAAGGGAATGAGCTTGCGCACATGGTCACGTGAAGCCAGTTCTGGCACCACCCCGCCATACTCTGCATGCAGTTTAATCTGACTGTACAACACCTGTCCGCGCAACCCCAGCTCGCTATCATACAGTGCCAGTCCTGTTTCATCACACGACGTTTCCAAGCCCAAAACGATCATTAAACTGCCTATAACCTGTATCAAATCTATTGCAGCAACTATTATAGACTTGTGGTATGAGATGTAAATGAGTAAAATACTGACCTTCACTTGTGATCAAGGGCAATTCGGCCCTGATCTTATCCATAACTTAATGAGGATTCTTCATGCCACAAGTTAAATTGAAAGAAGGCGAACCAGTAGACGTAGCTATCCGTCGTTTCAAACGTTCATGTGAAAAAGCGGGTGTTTTAGCTGACGTACGTAAGCGCGAATTCTACGAGAAACCAACTCAAGAACGTAAGCGCAAAAAAGCTGCTGCTGTTAAACGCTACCAAAAGAAATTGGCGCGTGAATCAGTACGTACAACTCGCCTTTACTAAGATTAATTTGTGATTGACCGCTTGGAATAAATAATGACTATTTTAAAAAACCAGATTACTGACATTTTGAAAGCCACCATGCGTGCTAAAGAAATGGACAAGTTAACGGTCATTCGTAGTCTCCAAGCCGCAATTAAGCAAATCGAAGTCGATGAGCGTAAAGAACTTGACGACGCTCAAGTTCTTGCGGTCATTGAAAAACAAATTAAACAACGTAAAGAATCGATCAAAGCCTTTACAGGTGCTGGTCGAGAAGATTTAGCTAGTAAGGAACAAGCCGAAGTTGAGGTTCTCTCTCAATTTCTACCAGAAGCTATGACTGAGGAAGAACTTGATTCCGTGATTGCGCAAACGATTGCAGCGCAACAAGCTACTAGCATGAAAGATATGGGTAAGGTGATGAATTCTCTGCGTCCGCTCATAGCCGGGCGCGCCGATCCTGCACAGGTTTCAGCCAAAATCAAAGCCAAGCTTGCTTAATCCCCTATTCAATTCAGCTCTAAATCCGTGCTGAACTGCCTCACTTTTAGACAGTTCTCGCCATATTCTCATTTTTTTTATTGCAAATTACAATTCACATGATGACGTTTTAGCAACTGCATCTCTTTAGAAGATTTGACCTGCAATATCACCTCCTGTTTGCCTACATTTTGAAACTGACGATCCAGATAGGCCCGGTTCTGATCTGCTGCCTGATATAAACGGTCAACATAACGCTGCACAATAGCGCAAAACTGCTGCTGCTGCGACGCCGTAAAACCCTGCTGCTGTGGATTTAACGCTTTTAAAAACTGACGTGATTCTTTTTGATAATCAGTATTAATCTGCTCAACCGCTTCTACATATTCGACTGCACTTGCAGCAAAACCATTCACACCACACCCCAATAGCAATACCGCTAATAATATTTTTTTCATACAATGATTTAAATAAACAATTCTCTTTGGCCCGATTGTAGCGTGATTTACCCGGATTGGGATACATCTTCTACCCACAAAATCCGCATAAAACTATTTTCAGATTTTATCTTGTCGTTCCCGCTGCATCTGCTTTAAACGCTGATTAATGGTGGCCGATAAAGACTGATTACTTTTACTGACCCGCTGTGCATGTAATAAAGATTTAATCGCTGTTTCCTCATGACCTGACCAGTATTCCACTTCAGCCCGATAGCGCAGAACAGTCGCGGCTTTAATCTCGGAGGCTGGCTGAGCATTTGCAGCCATTTGCATAAGACGCCAACCACTGACATCCCGCGGATTTGCACTTAAAAAGCGCTGTACAATAGTTCTAGCATGATCAGGCTGTTTGGCACGAATCAGCACCTCAGCATGCTTATAATTCAATGCCCGGTTTTCCGGCATAATGCGTGCTGCTGAACTCACACTTTTTAAAGCCTCATTAACATGATTTTGGCCCAGATAAACATCCGTCTGACTTAATATCCATAAAGGATGCTTCTGGTGCTTCTGGCTCACCTGATCAAGAACAGCCTGTGCAGCCTGAAAGTCGCCCTGTTGCAGATGATACGTCGCCAAGGCCAGTTGACCAGCAAAACTATTGCGCCCTGCCAGCAAACTTAACTGCTTTTCACTGGCCTGACGGGACACTACCCGGCTATACCATTTGATAATTTCAAAATCCTGATCATTCAGCTTCGGTTTGACTGCCGGAAGCTGACCAGCACGCAGTCGCGCTTCGCTCATCCTTTCGGTCGTCAAAGGGTGAGTAAGCCAGAAATCCGGTAAAAAACTTAAACGGCTGGTAGATCGATGCATAACCTCGAAAAAATCTGCCATGCTATGCGGATTATAACCCGATGCGTACATGTACTGCATACCAATGCGATCCGCTTCACGTTCCTGATTACGGCTATAAGTGAGCTGCTGATCAAGTAAAGCTGCCTGAGAGCCCATCATGACCGCAGCACCTGCATCACCATCTGCCTGCGAGGCCACCAAGGCTCCCACCAGAATTCCTGCCAAAGCCAATAAGCCCTGCCCCTTAAAGGCCTCTTGGGAACGGCTATAATGGCGCTGGGAAACGTGAGCAATTTCATGCGCCATCACCCCAGCCACTTCATCCATATTACGTGCAGAATTAATCAAACCTGCATTTAAAGCAAACAAGCCACCGGGCACGGCAAAGGCATTAATTTGTGCATCATTAATAACTAGCAGGCCAATCGGCTGGGATAACTGGGTTTGACTGAGAATATGGGAAAACACTGAGAGGAGCTGATCTTCAAGCCAGGGATCCTGCATCACTGGCATCTGCCTATGTACTTCGCGATAGACTTTTTCACCGATCATTTTTTCTTTTTGCTGATCGAGCAAGCCTATACCAGCCCCAATATCGGGCACAGTAAATAGTGCTGTCGGTCGATCAAAATAAGTGCTGTCGGTATGTCCTACGGACATACATATACTTAAACTACAAGCCAGTAGCAAACGTTTCAATGAAAATTCTCTGAGCCTAATATTTCCAACTTCCACGAATATAGCATTGAAGCTTGAGCATAAATGCAAGAAAATGTTATTTAATATTAACTTCGTATAAATCTAAAACTGTGGATTAACCACATAGCGTGGCACTTTCCCTTCCAGTGCATCCACCAGATTCTGATAGGCCAGTTCTGCCATTTTCTTCCGTGTCGCTGCTGTCGCCGAACCCACATGAGGCAAAGTAACTACATTCTCCAGCTTAAACAGCTCTGACTCTTTTAAAGGTTCTTTCTGATAAACATCTAGCCCTGCTGCAAATATCTGCCTAGCTTTTAGGGCATCAATCAAGGCCTGCTCATCAATTACTGAACCACGGGCAATATTTACCAGCACAGCATGAGGCTGCATTTGGGCCAGTTCTGCTGCGGCTATTAGGGATTTTGATTCTGCATTTAAATCTACCGCAATCACCACAAAATCCGAACGCTGTAAAAGCTGGCTTAAAGTACAATATTCTGCACGAAGGCTTTGGGCCAACTCCGGTTTTTCGCGGCGGTTATGGTAAAGAATATTCATATTAAAACCATAAAAACCACGGCGTGCGATTGCAGCACCAATATGACCAAGGCCAATAATCCCAAGCGTTTTTCCAAAAACATCTACACCGAATTGTGCTTCGCCTACAGTACGCTGCCATTGTCCCTGTTTGGTCCATTGATCCAGATAGGGAACTTTTCGGGCAGCGGACATCAATAAGCAAAAAGCCAGGTCAGCCGTAGTTTCAGTCAATACATGTGGCGTATGTGCAAGATAAATCTGCTTTTTATTTAAATAATTCAGCTCATAGTTGTCATAACCCACACTGACACTGGAAATAATTTTTAATCGGTTTGCAGTGGCCAAATTATGACGATTCAACAACCGTCCTGCACCGAGCATGCCCTCTGCATCCCGCACATGCGTCAAGAGCTGTTCATTGACATCACCCAACTTTGGCTGCAAACAGACCACCTGATAACGCTGTTCGAGTTTTTCCTGAATGTCTGGATCAATCTGACTGAATACTACAACTTTCTGTTTCATACTTTTTATTCCAACTCCTTTTGGTCTTAACGGATATTAATCCACACTATCCGGTTTATTTTGCATAAATTGCCATAAACGTTTTTTCAGAGTGGGCTGTTCCAGCATCTCCTGCAAGGAAGCCAGCTGAATCATTTTTACGGGATGGACATAGGGAACAGAGCCCAGAAAAATTATATTTTTCTCCATACTCATCATATCCAGAAAGCCCTGAATATAAGACTCTACCCCACGGCCGTCCTGCATATTCGCCCATGGAAATGGCCAGTTTAACTCATAAAATTCACCTTGCAGGGCGCGCTGGATGTTACTCCACAAATGCTGGGTCTCTTCTGTCATCTCTGTGGCATTCATCACAATGACACAATGCGGCAAATTAAGGGCCTGTAAACTGAATGGCGGAATATGTTGTATTTGCCGCTCTTCCTGAACTGGAACGACGGTTACTGAAGCTTCAACAACTTCCTTAACTTCATCAAGCTCAACGATGCTAACTGGTACAGATACAATTTCTTGTGGCAGCGGCTCATGACGCGCAGTTTGCGGTAAAGTAATCTCGCTACGAAGCTCAGGAGTTGCCTGATCCCGCCAGATGGAAACCTGATGCTGCTGGCATGCCTCATCCCTAGGAATCCATATATCAATTCCCAATGCTGCCAGTATGCCACGCTGATGCCCTATCATTTTTTCATCATCACCCATTTCAGGCCAAACATTTTAGCCGGATTCGCCTTACTCTGCCGAACTTTTTCCAGTTTTAGGGTTCTATCTTGCCTGTTTTCCACACTGTTATGTCTATAACATCAGACCTGAAATATGTCTATAACATCAGACCTGAAATTTGAATGCCTATCTTAGCATGAAGATGGGTCCACTTCGTCTCAGCGACCTAAAGAGAAACCTAAACAATCATCAGGCTATTTTTTTTCAGCATTTGCTCAATGATCTCATCCGTTTCAAACCCTAGACGCCAGTATAGCAATTCCATCACATCCAGCTCATCCTGAGTCACAATCCGGTCGCTCCACAAACAGGCTTCCGCAATCCCCAATATGCTTAAACGGTCACGCAACAATAACCCGGCAATATCATTCAAAATTTCAGCCAGATCAATTGGTTCATCAGAAATTTCAGCATACATCTCCTGCTCTTTTAAGGTCAAAATACGGTTTAAAATCCGCTCCCGAACTTCGAGCTGGTTCCCGCTGTTAATCTGCTGGACATGGAGTAAAGCATCAATCAAACGCACAATCTGGGACTTAACCTCTTCCAGTGAAGTGGGCGTATGTACAGGCAATAAATTCAATTCATGCTTGACTCGCTCCAGCAGCAAAGCATCCAGCAAGCCAATTTCTCCATCTTCCTGAATAATCCGTGCCAGCTTCATCAGAAACTGCCGGGCAACAGTAATCGGCATGCCACCAATATTTTTGCAAGCCTGTAAAAAGATGGGAGTATGAACACGACCATCCAGATTCAACAATGAGTCCACAATCGCACGGCTGACCTCTGCTTCAATCGGTATAAATTCACGATATTGCCGGATCATTAAAATAGCAACCATGACTTCACGAGAACCCGTCGAAGTCTGCAAAGCCCGTTCAATCAGATCCGGACGTGGCATATTGGTGCGAAATTCCGGATTCAGCGGCTTGATCGCATCTTTAATCGCAAAGCTAATGGGTGACAGGCGCAGCAAAGGTAATGGCTGTGGCGAGCTCCAAGTGGTTGTGCTTTGAGGCACCACATCCTCTAAAGAGCGGAACAGGCTAAATAAGGGCTGATTTTTCAACTTTTTCAGATTTTCGAGTTGCAGTTCCTGAATCAGCCCAGGATTTAACTCATAAATACGCTGATTAATATCCGGATGAATATTCAACCAGTTCTGCTGGCTCAGGGAGTTGGCAAAACACATATGTGAAATTGATTCAGCATATTCACTATAGATTTGCGAACCGGAATGATGCACATAAATCCTTAATAAGGTCTGAATGTTGGCATCATTTTGAATCAGGCGCCTGGTTTTCTGGTCATTCTTGAAAGTTCGCCCGCTCAGCGATATATATTTGATAAAACGAGAAATGAGTACCCCTAAACTGCCAACCAGCCAAATGACTGCACCCAGCGCCACATATAGCGTTTCAAACCGGTTTTCACGCGGAATACCATGACGGTAAAATCCGGACTTGGCCAACTTACTGCCCCACTGGCTAAAAGTCACCAGACTGCTATACAGGATTTTTAGCCGGGTATTTTCAGCAGCCTCACCAGACAGAATTTTATTAAATTCATGGCTTAGCAGACCATACAATTCCATTTCATCTAGCGTCTGTAGAGCGCCCCAAGTCAGAATAATTGCGGTATCTGCCGGGCCGAAACCTGCTGTCAGGGCATTGACTCCGACTTCATCGGGTAGTACATAAACCGCTGGAGCCTCAATCAAAAAAGTTTCCGCAAGCTGTTCGGTAATCCGTAATGCCGCGCTTTCTTCAGGAATACTTTCTATCTGGCTCAGCCGGCGTGCGCCCATTTGCTTGGCAAGCGAATAGCCACCGGCACGGAGTACATAAAATTCATGTGATACAGAAACTGCCATTAAAAACAGGACAAACGCAATCAGATAAGGACTGAAGCTATGCCAAACTAAAGACTGGGTGGGATCAATATAGAAGGCAAATAAGCCGGCAATTATATTTATAATAAATATTGTTAATAATACTGCAATCAGGCAAAAGCTCGCTGGCAGCCACATATTTTTATTCTTTATAAACGTATAGCTTACGCTTCTCAATGTACCACCCTAAGTCACATGATCTGCAATGCGCTCATCATAAAACAAAAAAGCGGGAAGTTCCCGCTTTTTCATTATGATTTTTATCGCTTTAATCGCTTAGGATTCACGTACACCCGTCAGGTCGACTGAAGCGGCATCGATATTAACATCGATATAGTTCTCACCTTTTTTGGCACTTTCCTTACGTTTTTTCTGTAAGTTATCAAGATATTCTCTATCAATTCCGCCTGTGACATAGATACCGTCAAATACCGAGCAATCAAACTCACGCAATTTCGGCACCTTGGTCGTACGTACTGCTTCTTTCAGGTCTTCCAGATCCTGAAACACCAGACGGTCTGCACCAATAATCTCACGGATTTCTTCTACACTACGTTCAGAAGCAATCAGCTCTGATTTTGCCGGCATATCAATACCATAGACGTTTGGATATTTCACCATAGGTGCAGCTGAAGCAAAGAAAACTTTTTTTGCCCCTGCATCACGCGCCATCTGGATAATTTCATTACAGGTGGTACCGCGTACAATCGAATCATCAACCAATAAAACATTTTTACCCTGAAATTCCAGCTCAACCGGGTTAAGTTTCTGGCGGACCGATTTTTTACGCTGTTGCTGACCTGGCATAATGAAAGTACGACCGATATAGCGGTTTTTCATAAAGCCTTCACGGAATTTCACGCCCAGCGTATTCGCCAGCTCTAGCGCTGAAGTCCGTGATGTATCCGGAATTGGGATGACCACATCAATATCATGCTCCTCACTCCATTCACGCAGGATTTTATGAGCCAGTTTCTCACCCATTTTCAGACGGGCTTTATACACTGAAATACCATCAATGATTGCATCCGGGCGGGCAAAGTACACATATTCAAAAATACATGGACGATATGCCGGCTTGCTCGCACATTGCTGGGTAAAGAAATTACCCTGGAGGTCAATAAATATTGCTTCCCCCGGCTCAATATCACGTTCAACCTTAAAGCCCAGTGCTGTAATCGCAACCGACTCAGAAGCAATGATATATTCCATGCCTTCTTCAGTCTGACGTGAACCATAGATCAATGGACGGATACCGTTCGGATCACGGAACCCTACCAGACCTTGGCCAGTAATCATGGCAACTACCCCATAAGCACCTTTACAACGCTCATGAACACGCGTTACCGCATGAAATACATCTTCTGAAGTCGGCATCAGTTTGCCGCGTTTTTGCAGTTCATGTGCAAAAACGTTAAGTAAAACTTCCGAGTCCGAATCGGTATTCATATGACGCAAATCTGTTTTAAACAGATCTTCATGAATTTCAGCCGAATTGGTCAGGTTACCGTTATGTGCCAAGGTAATCCCGTATGGCGAGTTCACATAAAATGGCTGCGCTTCAGCACTACTTGAAGAACCCGCAGTGGGATAACGCACATGACCAATGCCGTAGTTTCCTCTTAAGGCACGCATATGACGGGTATGAAATACGTCACGCACCATACCATTATCTTTGCGCAGGAACAGGCGTCCTTCATCGCATGTCACGATCCCAGCAGCATCTTGTCCACGATGTTGTAACATCGTTAATGCATCAAACAACATTTGGTTAACGGGCGTTTTACCAGCTATACCAACTACTCCACACATAGCAACCTCGCAGACAAGCTAGGGATTAATAAAAGGATTATTCGTAGATGCATCTGAAATTCCGTCTTTAGAAGATTCAGATGAAGAATCTGAAAGTCTCGGTGTACCTTCAGATTTGATGTGCTTTAAGGCACCGTTTGCAGCGTCTTTCGACAGCTCGGTTGCCCAAGGTGCATACGGAATTAAAGCCTGAATGAGCTTGGACTGTTTCCAGTGCGGGGAACTTTCTACCCATGGACCAATTCCCTGAAGTGTGATCAGGACAATCAGCAACCCTTTCAGGCTTCCAAAAACACCGCCTGCAAGACGATTGAGCGGGCCAAGTTTAAGTGTTTTTAAAATACGGTTCAGAAGAAAGGTGACGATCCAGGTCAAAACAACAATAATCAGTACAATAAAAGCAAAGGCCGCAATCTTCTGTACCACTGGATCAGTACTGAGAGCCACCATGGAAGGCGCAAGTAGTGTTGAATATTTCGCCGCAACAATTAAGGCGAAAATCCATCCCACCAAGTTCGCAAAGGCTTTGATAAATCCTTGACGCAAACCGTTTAACCCTCCAATAAGCAGGATAATCAGTATAAAGATGTCAATGGCATTCATAAGTTTTAAAGTGCGTCTACACAGTCTTTGACAAGTTTTGGTCCAGTATAGATAAGACCACTATAAACCTGTACCAAGCTGGCTCCTGCCTGCTTTTTGGCAACAGCATCTGCACCTGAAAGAATACCACCCACACCAATTAATGGAATTTGTCCTTTCAAAATCCCTGCAAACGCAGCGAGGCATGCCGTACTTTTCTCAAAGACCGGTGCACCCGATAAACCACCTGCTTCTTCCGCATACGCCAGACCTTCAACGCCTTCACGCGACAATGTGGTATTGGTCACGATCAGACCATCAATTTTATATTGCAATAACTGCTTGGCAATAAAGGCAATATCTTCTGATTCCAGATCTGGAGCTACTTTCAATACTAACGGCACATAGTGCTGATGTTCCTGCGCCAATTCCAGTTGACGATTTTTCAGCGTTTCTAACAATTCAGTCAGCGCATCGCCGCTTTGCAAGCTACGCAGGTTCTTGGTATTTGGAGAAGAGATATTTACAGTAATGTAGGAAGCATAATTATAGACTTTTTCTAAACAAATGAGATAGTCATCTACAGCTTTTTCTACCGGTGTATCGGCATTTTTACCGATATTAATGCCCAAAACACCTTTAAATTTTGCCGCTTTGACATTTTCAACTAACTTGTCTACCCCATCGTTATTAAAACCCATCCGGTTAATAATTGCCTTGGCTTGCGGCAGACGGAATAAACGCGGGTGTGGATTACCGGCTTGCGGTCGTGGGGTAATTGTCCCAATTTCAATAAAACCAAAACCCTGGCTAGCCAGAGCATCAATATAGGCACCATTTTTATCCAGACCGGCAGCAAGACCGACCGGATTCGGAAATTCAATTCCCATACAGCTGACAGGTTTTGCAGCTACACGTTGATGCACCAAGCCCATTTTATGGGTTGATTGTAATAATGATAGTGTTAGCTCATGTGCACGCTCTGGTGCTAAAGAAAACAACAAAGGGCGGGCTAGAGAATACAACATATCTAGAAAAGTCTGCTACTTTTTAAGTCGCCATATTATAGGCATAGGCAGCCCAAAAAACCATGCTTTGTAAATCTTTATTTTTAGTTGCTATTGCACAGTCGCTGCTAATTTAATCTGCTCTGCTTCCTTATTTAGCTCCATTTTTTCGATACTTAGCCCCATTTGGGTCAACTGGGTCAGGAAGTTTGCCAGCACTGCATAATTTTCATGCAGAACGACCAGCTGAATTTTTCCATCTATGTGCTGGGAAGCAACAGACAAACCTTGCTGCTGAGCAACACGCTGGACTTTCTCCGCAGCATCCAGCTGTAAGTCTCCAGCGGGTTTCATGGTCACGGCATTACTCTGCATCCACACAATTGTATCTTTAAGCTGATTTAAACGCTTTTGCTGGGTATCCGCAGCTTGATGCATATACCAGAGTGCAGAGCCAATTGCTGCAACCAGCACAAATATAATGGTGAAAATGACCAGTACCCGCTCACGCACGGACAAGCTGTCCAAATAATCACTGAATCGTTCAAACTGCTGGTTAAGCCGGTTTTGTAATTGTTGCATCGTTTTCATTATTGTATTTTCACCAGTCCTACCGCACCTGTAGCTGTTGCCTGTATATTGCCTAACTCCACCTTGAATCCCTGTTGATTCAACTGCTGGGAAAGCCCATTCAAGCTCTCCGAGGTTGCAGCTTGTAACTCCAGACTCAGCCCCGACGCATCATAATGAACGCGCTGCGCCACCATCTGATTCTGCATCAACACTGGCCCCACGCGGCTCATTAACTGTAAAGCATGCATATTGGCAGTCTGGCTCTGACGCAACTGCGCCTCAAACTGGCTTTCAATATTTTGCTCGGTCACCGGATAATTCTGCCCAAACCAGTATTTAAACTGGTCTATGGCCTGCATGGCCGTCTGATTGGCAACTTTTTTATATTGATACCAACGCACTGCATCATAACTAAACTGAACCAGCAAAATCCCCACGAAAACCGCAGCACAAGCCTTCCAGTAGCCTGAAATTACACCCTCTGATTTTGCCTTAGGCAGAATATTAAACGGGTGCTGCTTGGGTTTTTTAATGACTGGTAAGGTGTACTGAAAAGATTCAATTTGCTCCCGCGTCGTCACCGCTTCCAAGCTATTTAACTGCTCAACATCCAGACCACTGACCTGGTATTGTAAATCTTTGGGTTGAAAATCCAGATATAAGCTTAGGTCATCCAGTGACTGGCCTATATACTCATCTTCTCGAACCAGCAATTGTCCGCCAATTTGTGTAATCACCCGCTGATTGGCATGCGCAGGCACAGGCACAATCAGAAAATCTGGCAACAATGCGGTAACTTTTACCGGAATCAAGTTTAGGGCATGCTGCAAGGTTTCTACCGTAGAGTTTGCAATTCCCATAAGCCTGATCTGGTCAGGCTGCTGAAAATGATGCAAAACCTTCATGGCATCGACCGGCAGCACCACATATTCTTCCAACAAATATTTAATGCCTTCATTGCCCATTTTCTTATATTGGCTGCGTGACAAAGTCTGCTGCAAGATTTGCACATGACGGCTTGGAAAAAAAACCACCGCCTCTTTGGCCTGATAAGCTTGTATGTCCTGAATCAGCTGCTCTAGTGTCGCTGCCTGGTTCCAGAACTCCCCCACTGACCATTGCCAAATTCCATTGGCTTCTGGCATCCATAAATACAACATCGATTGTGTTCTACCGTTTTTTTAACTGGTTTTATATTGTTGGGCTAAAGCTTTTTATCTGGGTTGATAAACCCGCTGCAATCACCGCCTGATCATAAATACGCGCTTCAGCCAGCGCATAAGGCTGAAAAGAATCTCCCACCAGAATTGAAGCAATATGTGCCACGACATTCATATGACAGACCACTGCAATCGACTCATAAGGCAGTTGCGATAACCATTCCACGGCTACTTTTGCATCATCATCTGGCTTGATGGCATTACAGATCACCACAGGCACATCTTTAAAATAATGCTGTAAATGTGCCAAAGTTTCCTGTGCACGCACCAAAGGACTGACCACAAAGACTTCAGGCTTGATCCTATCTTTTAAAAACTGCGCCGTCTGTTCTGCCTGCTGGTGCCCACGCTCCGTTAACGGACGTTTGCCGTCATGACCATTGACCGGAGGAGCAGCCTCGCCATGTCGTACTAAAGTCAGTTGCATCTTTCATTCCTTCATTTCTTGTATTTGTATGATAACGATCAGATATGACAGACATTATACAATTAGGGTAATAAATTAGACCTGATGATGGGGCAAAACAAATTCAACATCACTGCGATGACCATTTTTCATCAGCGACAACGCAATCGACAAGGGTGGCGCCCCCTGGAAAATCACCTCATATAATGCAGTGGTAATCGGCATATAAACTTCCAGCTCTTCAGAACGCATCTTAACCTGCACAATGGTATTAATCCCTTCTGCAGTTTGGCCCAGTTCGGTGGTGGCCTGTTCCAGAGTTTTACCCTTACCTAAGGCATAACCCACCTGATAGTTACGGCTCAGCGGGCTGTTACAAGTCGCAAACAAATCACCCACACCAGAAAGCCCCAAAAAGGTGAGCGGATTGGCACCGAGCTTTACGGCAAAGCGGCTCATTTCAGCCAATGCACGGGTCAGAATCATACTTTTGGTATTCTCACCCACGTTATAGGCAGCGGCCATTCCCATGGCAACCGCATAAATATTTTTCAAGGCTCCGCCCAGCTCCACGCCATGCACATCATCACTGGCAAAAACACGGAACAAGGCACTATGCAAGGCCTGCTGCACTGCATAACGCACCAGCTCAGATTCACTGGCGATCACTGTACCTGCCGGCTGCCCCGCCATAATCTCTTTGGCCAGATTAGGACCGGAAAGTACACCACAAGGCACTTCTGGTAAAACTTCACGAATAATATCACTCATAAAGCTAAATGTTTTCGCCTCAATCCCTTTGGTCAGGGAAATGACCGCCTGAGAACTAATAAAAGGCTTAATCTGCTGCAGGACATCACGGAAAGAATGACTTGGAATCGCAACCAGAATAATATCGCGATCACGCACAGCCAGCTCCAAGTCAGATACAGCATGCAAATTGGACTCTAACTGAAAATCCGCCAGATAGCGCTTATTAATATGTGTCGCATTAATATCAGCTGCGACTTCCGGATCACGAATCCAGATCATGGTATTGCAACCATTACGCACTGCGGTATTGGCCATAGCAGTTCCAAAACTACCACCACCCAGCACCGTAACTCTTAAAGCAGTATTCTGATTTACTGCTACCGGTTCAACCAAATCGGAAAAATTCAACTCTGACATCTTGTTTTTAATATCCTGTTTTGCAGTACATTTTAATTATTTGGATGCCAGTAACTGACATAATTACTGGTCTGAATGTCTGCGCGTGATGCAATGGTTTTGGCCGCCGTACCAATATAAATAATGCCAGAAATCAGGTCATCTTTGGAGATTCCTAAAGCCTGCTTAAACAAAGTCGATTCCACCACTACTCCACTGCGCCACATGGTCGAAAAACCCTGTGCTTGCAAAGACAACAGGAAATTTTGAATCGCGGCCCCAGAGCTCAGGATTTGTTCAAAATGCGGAACTTTGGGATGATCTTGCAAACGTGTCAATGCCAGCACCAGCAATGGCGCACGAAAAGGATGGTTTTTAACTCGCTCAATCTGTGCCGTTTCAGTTTCACCCAGATCAATCAACGCCTGAGACAATAAAAGCCCAAAAGCTTCACGCTGCTCATCAGGCACCACCACAAAGCTGGTAGGCTTTAACCGGTGATGGTCCGGTGCAGTTAAGGCAGCCTGAAAAGCATACTCCAACTGTTCTGCATTGGGTGCAGGCGCTACTAGACTTCCAATAGACTGTCGCTGGTGAATATTTTGATGAACGATGTCGACCACTGATTCCGTCATTGCTTTCTAAATCTGTCACTTAAAAACTACTTTTAAGGTTAGCATATTCATAGCTGAATACTCTAGAAACTTCACAAGTATTGCTAGCATACACCAGATGCTGACAGCCATTATTTCCTGTTTTAAAGAGAATCGGCAACTATTGAAATTTCAGAAATGGATTGCGCCATAAGCTAAAGCTGGGCAGATCAGGTATAAAACGAAGCGAATAGCAAGACCGGACTATTAATAGCAAGCTTCATAACCAAATTTGAGATCGTTTTAGCCACATGAACGGAAACAAGGCATCGTTTTGTTTAACAAAGCAAAAGTATAAGCACGCTTAAGTGCACAGGGCTATACTAAAAATTGCTAAACTTATACATCAACCACAAAATTTGTAGTTCTTTCTGTGGTGAAATAACTTCTATTTAGCGGATTTATCAGGACAGCATCATGAAAAAAACAATGGCATTCGGCGGGCTAGCTCTTTCTACGCTCATTTTAACAGCATGTGCTTCCAACCCAACTTCCTCACTAGCAGTGCAAAAAGAAAATAATCTGTTTGAGGTAACCGGTTTAGGAAAAACCCAGTTAATTGCGAAAAACAATGCAATTGCGGCAGCCAATAAAGCCTGTGGGTCGCGTAGCACCACCATCGTTGTGGATGAGCAGACTGCCTATAATGGTGCATTAAAAGGTGTTGTGGATGAGCAGACAGGCCAAATTATTCAAGCCGCTGCAACGGTTTTAGGGAATATTGCCGGAACCAATACCGGGCTAAACCAGAAGGATGACTATCAAACCACCTTAACTTTCCGCTGTCAGGCTAAATAATTTTTTTAATAAATAAGCATAAAAAACCGCTCTTAAAGAGCGGTTTTTTATATTCATCCACTGCTAATCTGATTAACAGTAACCTTCCAGGCGGGTTAATGGCAGCTTTTGCCCAATTGCTTTTTCAATTTCAGGCAGATAGAACGCATCATCCTCAGAAAGAAAACTGATACTCACACCTCGACTTCCTGCACGTCCAGTACGACCAATACGGTGCACATAATCATCTGACTGTTCAGGTAAGGTGAAATTCACTACATGCGATACACCATCAACATGAATACCACGTCCTGCGACATCCGTTGCAATCATGATGTTATGGTTGCCATTTTTAAACTGATCCAACATCTTCAGACGTCTGTCCTGTGCAATTTCACCAGAGAGCATCACCACTTTATAACCATCACGTTTTAAATGATCATACAGTCTACGCACCTGGTCACGACGGTTGGCGAAAATCATGACCTTCTCGATCGGCTCATCCCGCAACACTTCTTGCAGCAATTTATATTTATCCGCTTTAGCGACCATATAAACACGCTGCTCAACATCAGCATTGGTTTTCTTTTCCGGTTCAATCTCTACAGTAACAGGTTCAAAGAGCCATTGCTGTGCCAGATTTAGAACATCATAACTAAAGGTTGCAGAGAACATCAAAGTTTGGCGCTGCTCTTTACGCGGAGAGAAACGCACAATCCGCTTAACTGATGGAATAAAGCCCATGTCGAGTAAACGGTCCGCTTCGTCAATGACCAGAAACTCGATTTGATCCAACCAGACTTCTTTCTGGTCGACAAAGTCGATCAGACGACCTGGGGTCGCGACCATAATATCCACGGGTGCTTTATCCAGTTGTGCCTTCTGCTTGTCAAAATCAACACCACCCAGCAAAGTCACGACACTCAAACCACTGAACTTCGTCAAATCCTGAGCATCACTTTCAATCTGCAAAGCCAGCTCGCGGGTAGGCGCCAAAATCAGGGCACGCGGTTCCCCACGATAACGCTGCTCCTTAATCGGATTATTCAGCAGGTCGTTGATCACACTAATTAAAAAGGCTGCTGTTTTTCCGGTACCTGTTTGTGCACGACCAATCGCATCATGACCCGCCAGTGTGAATTTTAAAACCTTCTGCTGAATCGGCGTCATGGAGTTAAAGCCTAAGGCATCAATTGCTTTTTTCAGTTGGGGATGTAAATTTAAGGTTTCAAAACCAGATGACATAAAGCGCTGCTCTAATTCAATGATCACAAAGATGGGAATAGTATAAACAAAAAACGCCCCAATTTATATTGGAGCGCTTTTCAGATTAATCCGAAGATTAGTCTAACGGTTGAACTTCTTCAGCTTGGAAGCCTTTTTGGCCTTTTACAACACTGAATTCAACACGCTGGCCGTCACGAAGTGAACGATGACCGTCACCTTGGATAGCACGGAAATGAACAAATACGTCATCACCGCCATTGCGTTGAATAAAGCCGAAGCCTTTAGTGTCGTTGAACCATTTTACTACGCCTTGTTCACGAGCAGCTGTCATTAGTTAATCCTCATTGATACTAAAAAAAGGACCACCCGGTGTTGCAAACAGCAGAGCAAACAAGTTTGAAAATATTATTTTTAAGCTTGTAATCATTCTGTAAAACTATTAACAAAATCCCGGTTACATCCATGGTGTTATAGGGTGAAAAACAACTAAGTTGTTTAACTGAAATCCTAATTACCCAACGAGCTTAGCACGGGTTTATGACAATTAATAGATATTTTTTAGCTTTGTTCTTTTTGATTTAGTTATTTTTTCACAAAATATGTCAAATAGCAGATAAGTGTTAGTTGATGTATCTTTTTGCTCAAAAATTTGGGTTTTGGCATCCTATTTGCTATTATTTATGGTCTTTTTAAAGGTGGTACGGATAAAGCAGTCATGGGGCAAAATAGCGACCAAATCAGTATCATAGATGCGATGGGCAAACCCTGTCCAATGCCGCTACTTATGTTAAAGCGCGCATTAAAAGCCCAACCTGGTCTGACATTTTTACTAAAGTCTTCTGATCCGCATAGCAAGACTGATGTGACACGCTATTGTCAAATCCATCATTTAACATATGAATTTAGACAGATTTCGGCCACAGAGTTTCACTACCTGATTGAATCTTAAAAAAATTCAATTAGACTGGATAGCTTCACAAACGTATAAAACTTTACATTTCTCTACCCAAATATCCATTATTTGCGGAGAGTTTGGATTAAGATTAAACCTAGTTAAGGGTTAAATCCCCCGCACTTCAAGGAGAACACATGAGTGACAGCCGCAATCAATTGATGCCCCTGTCATTATCGGCGCCAGGTGTCAATCTCGGTGCTTATATTAGTACTGTCAATCAAATTCCTATTTTAACAGCCGAACAAGAAAAAGAGTTGGCTGAACGCTATTACTATGACCAAGATCTCGATGCAGCAAAAATGCTGGTCATGTCACACTTGCGTTTTGTGGTACATATTGCACGTAGTTATGCAGGCTACGGCCTGCCTCAGGGTGACCTGATTCAGGAAGGTAACCTGGGTCTGATGAAAGCAGTAAAACGCTTCGACCCGAACATGGGTGTACGTCTGGTGTCATTTGCAGTGCACTGGATTAAAGCTGAAATTCATGAATATGTGATTCGTAACTGGCGTATTGTCAAAATTGCCACCACCAAGGCACAACGTAAACTCTTCTTTAATTTACGCAGCCTGAAAAAATCATCAAAAAAGCTGACGCTCGAAGAAGCAAAATCAATTGCGAATGACTTGAATGTCACACCAGAACAAGTACTGGAAATGGAAGGCCGTCTGACGGCGTATGATGCTGCTTTTGATGCTTCAGGCGATGACGATGACGAAGGTTCAACCCATGTTGCACCGGCTTTGTATCTTGAAGATAACCGTTATGATCCGGCACGTCTGATTGAAAATGAGGACTATGAGGAACAAAGTACCTCTGCCCTGCACGACGCCATGGAGCAACTGGATGACCGTTCACGTAATATCTTGCAGCGCCGCTGGCTCGATGATGAAAAATCGACTCTGCATGAACTGGCAGCCGAATATAATGTTTCTGCCGAACGTATTCGTCAGCTGGAAAAAAATGCCATGGAAAAAATTAAAGTTGCAATGTCATCTAACTGATATTTTGAATTTGCATAATTTGGTATTTTCAAAAAAAGCCTTCCTCCCAGAAGGCTTTTTTATGCCGGCAATTTGACTTTTATGCTAAAGTTAAGCGCAAACTTTATGGGGAAGATCAATTCAAATGTGGATTGCGATTTCAGCACTCAATCTTGCACTTGCAGTCCTGCTCGGTGCATTTGGTGCACATGGTTTAAAGGCACGGGCAACTGAAGCGCAATTGGCCTGGTGGCAGACAGCGACAGATTATTTTTTCTATCATGCGCTGGGTTTACTGCTTCTGGCCATCATGAGCCGAGTCATTCCAGAGTTGCCGATCAAGTGGAGCTTTGTCCTGATTCAGGCAGGAATTTTCTTCTTTTGTGGTTCTCTTTATATTATGGCACTAGGCCTGCCACGTGGTTTAGCTGTTATTACGCCCATTGGCGGTGCTTTAATGATTGCCGGCTGGTTAATTCTGGCCTGGAATGCCGTAAAATATATCAAATAAGTCTGAAGCTTTAATCAATCATGGAGGGTTGCCAATGCTGGTTTATATCAATGGCGAACAACAAGATACTCAATGCAAAAACCTGCTGGAACTGGTTCAAAGTCTTGCACTTGAAGGCAAGCGCTTTGCAGTTGAGGTCAATGAAATGATTATTTCTAAAAGCAGATTAGGTGAAACATTAATTTGCGAAGCAGACCAGATAGAAATTATTCATGCAGTCGGTGGCGGCTAATACTTGGGACAACTATGCAAGATTTATTACAGATTGGTTCACGCCAATTCCAGTCTCGCCTTTTAGTAGGTACAGGCAAATACAAAGATTTAAATGAAACGGATCAGGCAATTCAGGCCAGTGGTGCAGAAATTGTGACCGTTGCGATTCGCCGTGTAAATATTGGCCAGCATCCGGATCAACCGAATTTACTTTCAGTGATTCCACCTGAAAAATATACGATCTTGCCCAATACAGCGGGTTGTTTTGATGCCAATAGTGCAGTACGGACCTGCATGCTGGCACGGGAACTACTCGACGGACATAATCTGGTCAAACTGGAAGTCTTAGGTGATGAAAAAACACTTTATCCGAATGTGACTGAGACCTTAAAAGCAGCTCGCACTCTGATTGATGATGGTTTTGAAATCATGGTTTATACCTCAGATGATCCAATCGTGGCTCAGGAGCTTGAAAGCATGGGCTGCGTGGCGATCATGCCATTGGGCAGTCTGATCGGCTCAGGCCTTGGTATCCTCAACCCGCATACGCTTTCCATTATTAAGGAAAATGCCAAAGTTCCGGTACTGGTCGATGCAGGTGTCGGTACAGCCAGTGATGCCGCCATTGCGATGGAACTGGGCTGTGACGGCGTACTGATGAATACTGCAATTGCAGCTGCACAAAACCCGATTCTGATGGCCTCTGCGATGCGTAAAGCAGTAGAAGCAGGCCGTGAAGCCTTCCTGGCAGGTCGCATGCCGCGTAAGCGTATGGCCAATGCCAGTTCGCCGGAAACTGGTTATTTCTTTAAATAAATCTCATCATAGTCAAAGAATTGTATGATTCTTTGACTATGATTTAGCTTTTACTCATCCTAAATTATCTATTTTTATAAATCAGTTCGACGGATTCAAGCTTTAATAAAGCATCAGGAAAGAGTAACTCCCCCTGCAAGCCTGGCAATTCAACCTTACTCCAGACCAGTTTATTACGTAAAGATAATGGAAGTTTCTCCGCAATAATCGTAGTGCAATAACGATGCGTCTCACCTCTTGATCCTAAAATAAATTGCTCTCCTACCTGCCTTGCCACGGCCCTAGCAATATCTTTTCTTTTATCTGGCTCTAAACTGCTTTCTCTATAAACCGCCCACTTTTTTGCTCGTTTTGAGTCAACAAAATCCCTGATATCTGATTGAATCACTTGATTTAAATATGAGGGATCGTCATCTGTGGTCGCATGCACCACCAAAATATTCGGTTGAATCGCTGCAATCACGCCAATATGTGAATATTCACTCCCACTCAGCTTTTTGATTAAAAAACTTTCGTAACCCATCCCCTCCCGAACAATCCAATCACCCACTTGAAATGCATGCTCGGGCATATAAATCTGTTTATCTGGCTTTATAGTATCTTTGGAGGAGAACCCAATAAAAAGGCAGATTAGAATAACTAATCCGCCCAAAAACAAAATAAACCGATTATAAATCAACTTTCCATTTATCTTCATTTTTGATAAGTTTTACTCGATCTGTTACAGAATTAGAGCCTTCATTTTTAAAGCTGACTCCGATAGTCACCCGTCCTTTGCCATTTGCTTCATCGATATTTTTGTCTACCACACTAATTTCTTTGACTCCGCCTTTACGTTCAGCTTGCTCTTTAGCCTTTGCCGCGCCAGCTTTTATTTTGCCTTGAATCATTTCTTCAGAACCCGCTTGGGCTTTAACATTTTCAGGTATATAAATATAAGAAAGCATTTTTTCTGAATCGCCTTTATAGGCTGCTGTAACATACTCTTGAGCTACATTTTCTGGATTTTTAACATTACTACATGCAACCAACATTCCCGTTAAACCAAAACTTAATACTAAATTCAGTATTTTCTTCATCTTATTTATTCCAATAGCAATTATTAAATGAAAGTCAAAAAAAAAGCATAATAATTATGCTTTTTTTAAAATTTTATGGAATTAGACCTTCATCTCGCATTGCAATCTGTACAGACTGCCGCGCCGCAACTTTGTTTCGAAGATGAATAATATTCTTATACGGACTTAAATCATGCTCAATATGATTCGACCAATTGGTCAACACAAACAGATAAGCATCGGCTGGGCCAAAGTTATCATCAACCAGATAGTCATTGTCTGATTCAGCAATCGCTTTGTCGATATAACTTAATAGACGATCAACTTCTGCATAGGCTTTTTTCTTTTCATCATCGGATAACTTGCCACCAAAGAACACCGCATAAGCATCATGCAATTCTGAATTGAGATAACCTAACCATTCCAGCACTTTGGCACGTCCCATGCCAGAGGGTGGAATCAGATCCTGCTTGGGATCATGTTGTGCAAGAAACGGT
Organism: Acinetobacter sp. S4400-12; assembly: GCF_024129495.1. Lineage (NCBI taxonomy): Bacteria > Pseudomonadati > Pseudomonadota > Gammaproteobacteria > Moraxellales > Moraxellaceae > Acinetobacter > Acinetobacter sp. S4400-12. Next base: position 29,336 of record NZ_JAMXYB010000007.1, read on the forward strand.
AAAATTGCCACATTCTCTGTCAGAATTAAACCCGGGTTAATTTCGAGTGCAGGTACATAGCCTTTGGGATTAATTTCGTAATAATCCGTACCTTTTTCTGTTGTATGACTTTTTAAATCAACACGTTCTAAATCAAAGTCGACATTAATTTCATTTAAAATAATATGTGCTGCCAATGAGCAGGCACCCGGCGAATAGTAAAGCTTCATTTCTGATCCTTGTTCTACACTTCTCAATGTTTTAAAACGCTTCTGACAAACTTTCAAGCGATCAAACCTGTAAATTGCAAAAAAGCGTAACTGTCATTCCAAGACATTTACTTCTTCAATATTGAGGAAATCACAAGCTTTTGCAAGCCTATCTTGTGTAGATTTTTATCTGCATCTGTTTAAGAGATACGGGCTTTCCTTATTGAGAAGCGATTTTGTGATACGCCTTAAAAGTGGAAAGTTTTCTAGCCTCTGGAGAGAGTATTGGCAGAGCAGAGGATGAAGCCTGAATTACAAGTAAGTTTAAATATTCGGGACTGGATCTGACTCATGCATGGGTTTAAGAGATAACTTCGGTGAATATACTGGATCACGTGGTTCAGAAATTTAAAGTCAAAAATATTTGAACATCTCATTTAGTTTTATTGACAAATAGAGCCAAGAGTTCTTTTTATTTGACTTTGGGAATCCAACCGGCTTTTTATGGATAAATACCGAGAAAAGTTTGACTTGCTCCGCTCAGGACTTAAAATACCGCATTCTGAATTTTTAGTTTTGCCAAAATTATGTCGAACGATCAATTAGACCAGCACGTCGTAGAGCTGGACAATTTAAGCGAACACCGTGAAATTGTGACGTTTATGCGCCGTTCAGCGCCATTAAATACCTCTCAACGTACTGCGCTTGAACAATATGGTCACTTAATTTTGGAATATCCGGTAGGTGATTTACGTCAGCACTTTGAACATCCTGAACGCCCATTAACGGTAGAAATCGGTTTTGGTATGGGCCGTTCACTGGTATTGATGGCCAAAGCCAATCCTGAGCGCAATTTTGTCGGGATTGAAGTACATGTTCCAGGAATTGCCCAATGTGTCTATGAGGCTGGAATTGAAGGCCTGACTAACCTGCGTGTGCTAGATGCCGATGCAATTCAGGTATTGCGTGAAATGCCGGACAATAGCATTAATACAGTTCAGTTATATTTCCCTGATCCATGGCAGAAGAAACGTCACTTCAAACGCCGTTTTGTTTCGCATGACCGTATGCCACTGGTAGAGCAAAAGCTGGAGCTTGGTGGAACTTTCCATGCCGCAACGGACTGGGAACCGTATGCGGAATGGATGCTTGAAGTATTGGAAGAACGTCCACGACTGGAAAATCTGGCGGGCAAAGGCAACAGCTACCCACGCCCGGACTGGCGTCCACAAACCAAATTTGAGCGTCGCGGCATTGAAGCCGGCCACAAGATTAATGACTTTATCTTCAAGAAAATTTCTTAAGAAAAGAGTTTTAAAAAAGCGCTGACCTGATCAGCGCTTTTTTATTGGAAAAACTTATCTTTCAGCCAGAAGATTAGTGCAAGTCCTGTGCCTATCATCGGGCTTAAAAAGACAAACAACGCTTCATCCCTATAGCATGTCCATTTTATTATTTTTTTCTGCGCATTTTCACTTAAATTTAAAGAGTGAATGCAACCAAATTAGCTTATTCAATTAAAGATCAATCCTTTCATTTTTGATGACGCGCTAAAATCTGCTGGCTTAACAGCTGATAAACCTTTTGCAAATCGTCTCGTTGCATCTTCGCCAGCATCTGCTGATGCATTTTAAGGATATTTTCATCCCCTCGCATTGCAGGTCCAGTTTGCATTTGGCGTGGATCATTCTGAGTGGCTTTCTTGGCCGTTTCCAGCATCAATGGAGAAAGCAGGCTAAAATCAACCTGCTGCGCATCGACCACTTGTTTGGCCATATCATAACAGTAATTGCTAAAATTACAGGCAAATACCGCAGCTAAATGCAGGCTTAAACGTTGCTCAGAGCTGTATAGATAGACCTTTTTGCTTAGGCTATTTGCCAGAGTATGAAGTTTCCCCTTGTCTTCATCATGATGTGCTTCAATAAACAAAGGGGTATTTAACCAGTCAATTTCACGCTCCAGACTGAAGGTTTGAAGAGGATAAAACACTCCGGATTTTGGATGTACATCACGCAGCACATTTAAGTGCGTACTGCCTGATGTATGTACTATCAATACGTCTGGCAGATAGTTATGTACCTGCTCGATGACTGTTCGGATCGATTGGTCACTGACTGCAATAATAACCAGATCTACATGACTATTTAGCTGTTCAGGGCTGGTGATGGCCTGAGCTGTGCATAGATCAGCCAGTTGCTGGGCTTTTTCAACACTCCGGCTATAGATCTGTACAATTTCATGCTGGCCTGACAATACACGGGCGAAGTGATAAGCCACGCGCCCTGCCCCGATGATACTTATCCGCATCTGCATATATTCCTGATAAATTGCACACAGCATGCCAATAAAAAAAGGACGAAGCAATTCGTCCTGATTTTTAAAGAGATGTTAAAATTTCCGAAGGGTCAGAATCTGCTCACTGCGTCCGAATGGCCCGTGAATATCATGCAGAATGCCGCTGGTCAAACCGATACCATCTTCGCCATATTGCTGCACTACTTCCAGCCCCAACCATTCACCTTGTGGCAGACGGTGCATGTGAATCTGCAAGTCCAGATTCGGGAATCCCCAGCCCGCACTCGGATCCTGACGTGGCACGATACCATTCGCCGTGTCGACCATACCGAGCAAACGGCTAAAGGCGGTCGTTGTCTGTCCTTCTACCATGTCCAAAGAGTTTTTGAGCCAGACAATCCCTTTGCCTGCCCGATGATCGGCATGCGCACGCGTTTCAATACTCTGGATATAACCGCCTGGCCAGCAGCGCATGCCTTCCCACACGGGTAAAAATTCCGGACTTTCAATCGGAAAATCTTCTAGACCGGCGATAGCGCGGGTATCCGAAGTCAGCATTTTCCAGGCACGCGCAACGATACAGGTTTTTCCATTCGCACACATTTCTGCTTCAACCAGCTCAATGGTTTTACCCGGACGAAGCATGCGGGTGGTAATTGAAAACTCACCAAAAGCAATCAATCCAAAGATATCCAGTCCGACCCGACCAATTCGCATATCCTCTCGTGGCTGAAACTGTTCCAGCTCTACACAGAGGATACCTGTTGCTGGAGCCATATGCTGTTCATGAGGATTCCATGCGCCTTGGGCATGAATATTGGAACGGTAATAAGCTGTAGTACTACCATCTGCATGCTGCTCACGTTGAATTAAACTGTAATATGCCGACATTCTTCTCTCTACTTCCTTGAATAATCTCTTTAACTTTATCGCAAATATAATGCTTTATGATCTTTATTTTTTCAGAAAAAAGCCATAATAATTCATAATTTGACAATAAGTTTTGCAGTGCTTGAATCCGACTTTTGTCAAAAGGCCTTTGAAGTCTTCAGTCGAAATCAATGCAAAATCCTGCTGTAATCTGGCCAGCATGTTTTCACTTTGCCGGAGACTTAATCCCGTCTGCTGCGCCATTTTTTGCATGATCTGTAGTGCAGTTTCATTTTCTGGCTGCATCAGGTCATAAGTCAACACGATCCCGCCTGTTTTAAGACTTTCATAAATATGCTGAAAAAATTCGGTTTTCTGTGGCTCAGGAATAAAATGGGCGACCAGAATCGCCAGTGCTGCATCGAAAGTATCCTGCTCCAGTCCGTGGGTAGTGCTCTGTATAAACCGGACTCTCTGCTCGGCAGCAAAAGGAGCCAGATTTTTCCTTGCCTGTTCCAGCATGGTGACTGAAGGATCAATCGCCGTAAAAGTCCAGTGTGGATGCTGCTCTAACAGATAGGACAACTCATATCCTGTTCCGCAGCCCGCAATCAGAATATGTGCATTTTCTGGTAATTCCGTACTGAGAATAGCCTCAATCTGCTGATGCACCAGTTCATAAGCAGGAATTAATTTACGGATGTGATCATCATAACTGGCGACCACCACTTCACTGTGAAAGTTTTTTGCCATCTGTTTACTCTGATTTAGATAGTCGATATATGAAGTTTTATATTGAAATAAGACTTTATATAGAAATGCATTTTTATCTATTTAAAGAAATTGCTAAACGCATGACCTCAATTTGCACGATGGATTCTTCTTCCATTCTGCAGGTGCTTCGTTACTTTGACTGGGCAACGTAACCAAACCCCTCTGTTTCATTGATATGGCATCCTTGCCATGCAATGAAACGGCGGCATCCTTGCCGCCAGGTCATCTGATCAAATACTATTTAAACTTAACTTTAATTAATTTAAGCAATCTCTTTTAGATTTAGTTCTTCACGCATAAATTCACGCAATTTAAATTTCTGCGCCTTACCTGAAGCTGTCATCGGGAATTCATGAAAGAAACGTACATAACGTGGCACTTTGTTATGAGAAATATGCTCGATACAATACTGACGAATCGCCTCTTCAGTACATGAATCATTTTCATGCAGAATGATACAGGCACAGAGTTCTTCCCCATATTTATGGTCTGGGACACCAATGACCTGTACATCTGAGATCGCAGGATGGGTATAGAGAAAATCCTCAATTTCTTTCGGGAACAGGTTCTCGCCACCACGAATCACCACATCCTTAATACGCCCCTTGATTTTAATAAAGCCTGCATCATCCATTTCAGCAATATCACCGGTATGCATCCAGCGGGCAGCATCAATAACTTCGTGGGTTTTTTCCTGATCTTCCCAATAGCCGAGCATCACGGAATAACCTCGCACACAAAGCTCGCCCAGTTGACCACGCGGAACCACTTTGCCCTGTTCATCTACAATTTTAACTTCCAGATGCGGATGGACGCGACCAACAGTACTGACTCGCTGCTCAACACTGTCCTCAGTTGAACTTTGTGCACTTACAGGTGCAGTTTCAGTCATGCCATAACAGATGGTTATTTCAGACATATGCATGCGTTCAATCACACGCTGCATAATCTCCTGTGGACATGGACTGCCTGCCATAATGCCGGTACGCAAGCTGGACAGGTCAAACTCATCAAAACGTTCATGTTCCAATATGGCAATAAACATGGTCGGGACGCCATAAGCTGCCGTACATTTTTCTTGCTGGATGGCTTTTAAGGTTTCCAGCGGATTAAAGACTGCAGACGGATAAATCATGGCTGAACCGTGAGTAATACAAGCCAGATTCCCCATCACCATACCAAAGCAGTGGAATAGCGGCACTGAAATACAGACCCGGTCTTCCGGTGCAAGGTGAATTGCCTCACCCACAAAATAGCCATTATTCAGGATATTGTTATGGGTCAGCATGGTGCCTTTCGGATTACCAGTCGTGCCCGAGGTAAACTGGATATTAATGGTTTCATCGAACTGCAATTCACTGGAGATCTGTTGCAGTTGTTCCAGTTCTTGGGCACTCGGGGGAGGCAGTAAATCCTGAAAACGGTGAATCCCTGTATGCTGCTGGTCATCAATTTTGATTACATGCTTTAAATGCGGCAGGCGCTCTGCATTAAGCAACTTGTCTTCGGTCTCTTTTAACTCTGGTGCAATTTTGGTCAGAATTTCCTGGTAGTCCGTAGTTTTAAACTGTGAAGCAATGACCAAGCCCTTACAGGACACCTTATTAAGCACATATTCCAGTTCATTGCTTTTATAGGCCGGATTCAGGTTGACCAGAATAATGCCAGCCTTGAAAGCAGCAAACTGGGTAATGGTCCATTCCACACAGTTCGGCGACCAGATCGCCAGACGGTCACCTTTTTGCAGGCCCAGTTTCAGCAACTGACAGGCAAAAGCATTGACCTGTTCCTGTAGCTGCCGATAACTCAGGCGTACATTCTGGTGCAGACTTACCACTGCATCCCGATCCGCATACTGCTCGCAAGCCTGGTCAAATTTTTCACCAATTGTCATCCCCAATAAGGGCTGGCTGCTGGTTCCATAGGCATAGCTTAACCGTACTTGTGTCATTGAATCGATCTCCTTGATTCTTTGTAATTCTGATTTCAACTTTACTAATTGTTTTATGACCACGACGACCTTGTCTGTGTGCCTGTTTTTTTGTGTATTTATGCTACTGAACTTCCCTCCTGTCGACGTACTGCGTTTACACAAAAATCGGCAATCTGTTTGACAAAGTGATCCTTATACTTCTGATCAAACATCATATTGCGAGATGGATTTAAAGGCTCGATTACGACAAAGGTCATGGCACCTACCACGCCTAGCGCCGCCGTGTTCAAGTCTTCAAACTCAAATTTTCCGTTTACCTTTCCTTCGGCCAGAATCTCCTTAATACTCTGCTTGATCAACTGTTTACTACGAAAACGCTCATGCTCCATCTCCGGATCGACCGGTTCGAACATAAGTGAATACGCCAGTTGAGGGCTATTCATGGCGCGTTTCACAAAAGTTGTAACAGATTTTTGCAATTTCAGTTCTGGCGATAAATCTGATCGAACAATGTGGTTCAAAATTCCCACCTCATGCTGAATCGCTGCCGACAAAACCTCAATCAAAATCTGGCTTTTGCTATCAAAGTACCGATATACCAGCCCTGTAGAAACGCCTGCACGCTCTGCAATGGCCTGAATCGACGCCTCTTTAAAGCCCCCCTGAGCAATCAGTTCACGAGCAGACTGTAAAATCGACAAGCGATTTTGTTCCATTCGCTCCTGCATCAGTGATGATCTTTTATAACTCATAATATTATTCTCAACAAGATAAAATGAATTGTAAATCATTTTGTGAATATAGGTTCACTTTTTTGTTTTTTCGTTGTATGTTAAAAAGCAAGCACAACAAAAATGCTTTTTTGGACACAACAAATATAACCTCAGGATGGATGAAGAATGAATTTACAAAGCTTGGATTTCGGTTTAGATGAAACTCTGATAGCGCTTCGTGATTCAGTGGCTGCCTTTTGCGCCAAGGAAATTGCCCCTATTGCCCAACAGGTTGACCGCGATAACGAGTTCCCGGCTCAGCTCTGGAAAAAATTTGGTGATATGGGCCTGCTGGGTCTGACAGTTGGTGAAGAATATGGCGGCACCAATTTAGGTTATCTGGCACATATTATTGTCATGCAGGAAATTTCCCGGGCTTCAGCATCCATTGGTTTGTCCTATGGCGCACATTCTAACCTATGTGTGAACCAAATTAAGCGTAATGGTAATGAAGAACAAAAGCAGCGTTATCTGCCGAAACTGATTTCTGGCGAATATGTCGGTGCCTTGGCGATGTCTGAACCGAATGCCGGCTCGGATGTGGTCAGTATGAAACTCAAGGCCGAAGACAAAGGCGATCACTATCTGTTGAACGGTTCCAAAATGTGGATCACCAATGGCGGTGATGCTGATGTATTAGTGGTGTATGCCAAAACCGATTTACAGGCGGGCGCCAAAGGCATGACTGCTTTTCTGGTTGAAAAAAATATGCCAGGTTTCAGCCACGGCAGCCATTTGGACAAACTGGGTATGCGCGGTTCCAACACTTACCCGCTGTTCTTTGACAATGTCGAAGTCCCTAAAGAAAACGTCCTCGGTGGTGTCGGCAATGGCACCAAAGTGCTGATGAGTGGTCTGGACTATGAACGTGCGGTTCTCAGTGCAGGTCCGCTGGGCATTATGGATGCCTGCATGGATACCGTGATTCCATATATTCATGACCGTAAACAGTTTGGTCAGGCGCTGGGTGAATTCCAGTTGATGCAAGGCAAAATGGCTGATATGTACTCGACCTGGCTGGCATGTAAGGCACTGGTTTATGCCGTCGGCGCTGAATGTGACAAGGCCGAGCATAGTCGCAGCCTGCGTAAAGATGCTGCCAGCGCAATTTTATATGCGGCCGAAAAAGCCACATGGATGGCCGGTGAAACCATTCAGACTTTAGGTGGAAACGGTTATATCAACGAGTTTGCAGCAGGCCGTCTATGGCGCGATGCCAAACTGTATGAAATTGGTGCCGGCACTTCAGAAATCCGCCGCATGCTCATTGGCCGTGAGCTTTTTAACGAAACAGCCTAAACCTTAATACTGAGAATAAAACAAGGATGTTCGTCATGAATCAGTTACAGAGCAAAATCAATATTCGTAGTGAAGAGTTTAAAGCCAACCAGACTGCCATGCTGCAACTGGTGGATGACCTGAAGCAGAAAGTTGAAAAAATTGCCTTGGGTGGTGGAGAAACTGCCCGCCAGAAACACCTTGACCGTGGCAAACTGTTACCACGTGACCGGATTAACCAGCTGATTGACCCGGGTAGCGCTTTTCTGGAAATCGGTCAGCTGGCTGCCTATCAAGTCTATCAGGATGACGTGCCTGCGGCAGGTGTGGTCGCTGGTGTGGGTCAGGTCAATGGTGTGACCTGCATGATCGTGGCCAATGATGCTACGGTGAAAGGCGGTACTTATTATCCGCTGACAGTGAAAAAGCATTTACGCGCACAGGAAATTGCCGAACAGAACCATTTGCCATGTATTTATCTGGTCGATTCTGGTGGTGCGTACTTGCCTTTACAGGATGAAGTTTTTCCGGATCGTGATCACTTCGGCCGTATTTTCTACAATCAGGCGCGTATGTCCAGTCAGGGAATTGCCCAGATTGCAGTGGTGATGGGTAGCTGTACTGCCGGTGGTGCTTATGTGCCTGCCATGTCGGATGAAACCATTATTGTCCGTAATCAGGGCACCATTTTCCTGGGTGGCCCGCCACTGGTCAAAGCTGCAACCGGTGAAGTGGTGTCAAGTGAAGACCTCGGTGGCGGTGATGTACATACCCGTTTGTCTGGTGTTGCCGATCATCTGGCAGAAAGTGATGAGCATGCCCTTGCAATTGCCCGCAACATTGTGGCAAATCTGAACAAAAAGCCCAACAAGACCGCAGAGGAAATTGAAGCGCCGCGCTTTGACAGTTCAGAACTGTACGGCATTATCCCTTGTGATGCCCGCAAGCCTTTTGATGTGCGTGAAGTGATTGCACGTATTGTTGACGGCTCACGCTTTGACGAATTCAAGGCGCGTTTCGGCACGACTCTGGTGACCGGTTTTGCCAAGCTCTATGGGATGCCAGTCGGGATTATTGCCAATAACGGCATTCTGTTTTCCGAGTCTGCGCAAAAAGGCGCACATTTTATTGAACTGTGTACCCAGCGCAATATTCCGCTGATTTTCATTCAGAACATTACCGGTTTTATGGTGGGTCGCCAGTATGAAAATGAAGGCATTGCCAAGAACGGTGCCAAACTGGTGATGGCGGTGGCCAATGCCAATGTGCCAAAACTGACCTTGGTGATTGGCGGTTCTTTTGGTGCCGGCAACTATGGCATGTGTGGCCGTGCTTATTCGCCGCGCTTTATGTGGACCTGGCCTAATTCTCGAATCTCGGTCATGGGCGGTGAGCAGGCTTCAAGTGTACTTTCGACCCTCAAACGTGATCAGATTGAGCAAAAAGGCGGCAGCTGGTCAGCTGAAGAAGAAGATCAGTTTAAACAGCCTATTCGTGATCAATACGAACGTCAGGGTCATCCTTATTATGCTTCAGCCCGTTTATGGGATGACGGTGTGATTGATCCGGCACAATCGCGTGAGGTGCTGGCCTTAAGTCTGGCTGCAGCGATGAATGCGCCAATCCAGCCAACCAAGTTCGGCGTGTTCCGTATGTAAGAGGTGACGACAATGGATTATCAGTTTTTACAGCTCGAACAGCAGAATCAGGTGGCAACGGTTTGGATCAACCGTGCTGAACTGCACAATGCCTTTAATACTCAGGTCATTGAAGAATTATATGCCTGCTTTCAGTCTTTAAATGCACGTGATGATGTGCGCGTGGTGATTCTGGCCGGACGAGGCAAAAGTTTCTCGGCTGGCGCTGATCTGAACTGGATGAAACAGGCCGGTCAGGCCTCACAAGCCGACAATGAAGCCGATGCCTTAAAACTGGCGAAAATGCTGCAAAGTCTGGCGACCTTAAAACAGCCGACCATTGCCCGGGTACATGGGATTGCCTTTGGTGGCGGTATGGGTCTAGCCTCGGCCTGTGATATTTGTGTGGCTAGCACCGATGCCAAATTTGCCACCTCAGAAGTACGTTTAGGTCTAGCCCCATCCACCATTAGTCCTTATGTCATTCGGGCGATTGGTGCCCGTCAGGCGTCACGCTATTTCCTGACTGCCGAGCGTATTTCAGCGGAACAGGCCAAAAATATTGGACTGGCACATGAAGTGACTACCCCAGAGCAGCTCGACAGCAAAATTGATGAAATTGCGGAAGCATTATTGCTCGGTGGGCCAGCAGCACAACATGCCTCTAAACAGCTGATCCAACTGGTTGACCAGCAAGTTTTGAGTGAAGATTTACTGCTGAAAACAGCACAGCATATTGCCCATGTTCGCCAAGGAGATGAGGCGAAAAATGGCCTGAATGCATTTTTGAACAAACAAAGCCCGGCCTGGATCAAGACCACGGCATAACAACAAGAAGGATCCTACAATGTTTGAAAAGATTTTAATTGCCAACCGTGGCGAAATTGCCTGCCGTATCATTCGTACAGCAAAAAAATTAGGGATTGCCACCGTTGCCGTCTACTCCGATGCCGATGCGCAGGCACAGCATGTGAAACTGGCAGATGAAGCGATCCATATTGGTGAATCACCGGCAGCACAAAGTTATTTGCAGATTGAGCGTATTATCGAGGCTGCAAAAACCACGGGTGCCCAAGCCATTCACCCGGGCTATGGTTTCCTGTCTGAAAATGACCAGTTTGCCCTGGCCTGTCAGGACAACAATATTGTTTTTATTGGTCCGCCAGTTGAGGCTATTTTGGCGATGGGCCTCAAAGCCACCTCTAAAGCATTGATGGAAAAAGCCGGTGTGCCTTTGACACCCGGTTATCATGGTACCAATCAAGATGCCGATTTTCTGAAGCAGCAGGCAGACAGTATTGGCTATCCGGTGCTGATTAAAGCCAGTGCCGGCGGTGGCGGTAAAGGCATGCGTCTGGTCGAGCGCAGTGAAGACTTTCTAAGTTCGCTGGCTTCCTGTAAAAGTGAAGCACGCTCCAGCTTTGGCAATGACGATGTGCTGATTGAGCGTTATGTGGTACAGCCACGTCATATTGAAGTGCAGGTATTTGGTGATACCCACGGCAATTATGTACATCTGTTTGAGCGTGATTGCTCGGTACAACGCCGTCACCAGAAAGTGCTGGAAGAAGCGCCTGCACCGAAAATGCCGGAAGATAAGCTTGAAGCGATGCGTCAAGCTGCCATTGACGCTGCGCGCGCAGTCAACTATGTTGGTGCCGGTACAGTCGAGTTTATTGTGGAGCAAGACGGTACAGCTTACTTCATGGAAATGAATACCCGTCTACAGGTCGAGCATCCGGTCACAGAAATGATTACTGGTCAGGATCTGGTGGAATGGCAATTACGTGTGGCTTTCGGTGAGACTTTACCAAAGCAGCAAGATGAATTGCAGATTCATGGTCATGCGCTTGAAGCGCGTGTCTATGCTGAAGAACCGGAAAAAGGCTTTATCCCGGCAATCGGCCAGATCAGCTATTTACATTATCCGGAGCAAAGTGACTGTGTACGTGTCGATAGCGGTATTGTCGAAGGCGATGAAATCAGCACTTATTATGATCCGATGATTGCCAAACTGATTGTCTGGGGCAAAAACCGTGAAGCAGCCCTAACCCAGATGCATCATGCACTGGGCCAATTCCATGTCGATGGTCTGGGTAACAATATCGCCTTTTTAGATCGTCTGGTGCTGTGCGACTCATTCAAAAATGCACATTTAGATACTGGTCTGATTCAGCGTGAAGAAGCATTCCTGCTTCCACCTTCTACAGAGATTGATGCCGAGCTTGTGATCAGTGCTGCACTGATTGAACTCCTGTCACGTCAGGCGCAAAATCCGCTTTCAAACAATCCGGTCTGGCAGCACAGCTCATTCTGGCGCCTCAATCAGCAAAATACTCATCGCATCAAATTACAATGCAATGATCAATTGTGCGAGGTTCGCTTTACTACCCAGGATGAAGGCTTTTTGGCCACTTATGCGGATCAATGTGTAGAGCTTAGAGGAAAACTGCTGGATAGGCATTTACTTCAGCTGAATCTTGGTGTGAGACAGCAAAAACTGGCTTTTAGCCGGACTGAACATGGCATTACCCTGTTCCAGAATTGGCAAAGTCATAAATTCAGTTATTTAAACCCTGATTTTAATGGTCAAGATGAGCAAGGCACCGAAAACAACCTGACTGCACCAATGCCGGGCGTCATTACCCAAGTTCTGGTTTCTGCCAATGATAAGGTAAAAAAAGACGATGTGCTGATGACGCTGGAAGCCATGAAAATCGAATATTCGATTCGTGCACCCCATGATGGCATTGTCGCAAGTTCATACTTCCAAAAAGGAGATCAGGTCAAGGCGGGTGATGAACTGGTGGAATTCCAGCCACTGGCGGAGGAAGTCGCATGACAGATTTTGTCAAGATTGTCGAAGTCGGGCCACGTGATGGCCTGCAAAATGAAAAAACGCCGCTCACATTAGATGACCGGAAAAACCTGATTCTGGACCTGATGAAAACCGGTTTACAGGCCATTGAAGTGGGTTCCTGTGTTTCAGCGAAATGGGTACCACAAATGGCAGACAGCGATGTGCTGTTTGCCAGCCTGCCTAAAGATCCGAATATTCAGTTCAGTCTGCTGACCCCAAACATGAAAGGTTTTGAATCTGCATTGGCTGTAGGTTGTAAAGAGGTTGCGGTATTTACCGCAGCTTCTGAAAGCTTTACCCGCAAGAACATCAACTGCTCGATTGATGAAAGCTTTGAAAAATTCAGCGACGTAATGAGTGCTGCCAAAGCCAATGATATTAAGGTACGTGGCTATGTGTCCTGCATGGTGGACTGCCCTTATGAAGGTGCGATTGATCCGAAGCAGGTGGTCAAAGTCACTCAGCGCTTACTCGATATGGGCTGCTATGAAGTGTCTTTGGGTGAAACCATTGGGACGGCCACGCCTGATCGGGTGAAAAAAGTCTGGGAGACTTGTCTGGCTGAACTTGATGCTAAAGTTTTGGCAGGACATTTTCATAATACTTATGGCATGGCGATTGCCAATATTTACCAGTCATTATTGCAAGGTATTCGGGTATTTGATTCCTCCATTGCTGGCCTCGGAGGATGTCCGTATGCCAAAGGGGCCTCAGGGAATGTCTCGACCGAAGACCTGTACTATCTGCTCTCCAAAATGGGCTTTGAAACCGGTATTCAGCTGGATGCCCTGATGCAGGCCAGCCGCAATATCAGTGCAGTCTTGCAGCGTAACAATCCCTCCAATTATGCCAATGCCTATTGGCAAACAACCTGTGCTTAAAGCAGCCTAATTTGGACCTAAAAAGTCCTCAAGGATATAAATCCGCAGATCTTCTCAAACGAGCTGCAAGAAAAAAATAAATCGAGGTAACAAATGGCAAATAAAGTATATGACAGTGCAGAAGCCGCTTTAGACGGCGTGGTTCAGGATGGACAGACCCTGGCCGTAGGTGGTTTTGGTTTGTGCGGTATTCCGGAAGCACTGATCGCAGCCTTAAAAGAAACTGGGGCAAAAAACCTGACCTGTATTTCCAATAATGCTGGCGTGGATGGCTTTGGTCTGGGACTTCTGCTGGAAACCAAACAGATTAAAAAAATGATCTCCTCTTATGTCGGTGAAAATAAGGAATTTGAACGTCAATACTTAAGCGGCGAACTGGAAGTGGAATTAACTCCGCAAGGCACCTTGGCCGAAAAATTACGCGCAGGTGGCGCAGGCATTCCGGCTTTTTATACCGCGACGGGTGTCGGCACAGTGATCGCTGAAGGTAAGGATGTCCGTGAGTTTCATGGCAAGTCGTATATTCTGGAAGAATCTCTAACTGCCGATGTTGCGCTCGTCAAAGCCTATAAAGCCGATAAAGCGGGTAATTTAATTTTCCGTAAAACCGCCCAGAACTTTAATCCGGTCTGTGCCATGGCTGGCAAAGTGACTATTGCTGAAGTGGAAGAAATTGTCGAAATTGGCGTACTGGATCCGGACGAAATTCATCTACCGGGAATTTATGTGAACCGGATAGTCCTGAACGCTCAACCGGAAAAACGTATTGAACAGATGACTTTAAAGGCGGAGGCTTGATCATGGCTTGGACACGTAATCAAATGGCGCAGCGCGCCGCTCAAGAGCTTGAAGATGGTTTCTATGTCAATCTCGGGATTGGCCTGCCCACGTTAGTTGCCAACTATATTCCGGAAAATATCAATGTCTGGCTGCAGTCGGAAAATGGCCTGCTGGGGATTGGTGAATTTCCAACGGCAGAGACTGTCGATGCCGACCTGATCAATGCCGGTAAACAAACCGTGACTGCACGTAAAGGGGCTTCATTTTTCTCCAGCGCTGACTCCTTTGCCATGATCCGTGGCGGTCATGTCAATATCGCCATTCTGGGAGCCATGGAAGTTTCAGCCCAAGGCGATCTAGCGAACTGGATGATTCCCGGTAAAAAAGTGAAAGGTATGGGTGGCGCCATGGATCTGGTCGCAGGTGTACAAAAAGTCGTGGTCCTGATGGAACACTGTGCCAAAGATGGCACACCAAAGATCGTCTCAGAATGCAGCCTGCCACTGACTGGCCAAGCAGTCGTCCACAGGATCATTACCGATCTGGGGGTACTGGATGTTACTCCTGATGGAATTCGTCTGGTTGAACTGGCACCGGAGGTAAGTTTTGAGGAAATCCAGCAAGTTACTGGCGTACCGCTACTGCGTAACGTTGCCTGATCTATCCAGCCCTTAAGAATACATTTTCTTAAGGGCTTTTTTTATATTCAACTGCTGCATTTCAAAATAATAATCGCAGAATAAATGGATTTTAATCATGTCGACACAACAAAATATCTTGCAGCGCTTCGCCTTGCGCGTCAGCGACTGGTCAGAAAAATGGTTTCCTGATTCTTATATTTTTGCCCTGCTTGGCGTGATCATTGTAGCGATTGCCGCAATCGGAATTGGTGCACCGGCACAGGATGTGGCGATTTCCTTTGGCGACGGCTTCTGGAGCCTGATTCCCTTTACCTTGCAAATGTGCATGCTGATCGTGGTCGGTTATGTAGTTTCAGTGTCCAAGCCGGTACAAATACTAATTCAGAAAATGGCACGCCTGCCGCATTCCGGACGTGGCGCGATTGTCTTGGTCGCCACCGTCAGCCTGCTCATCTCCCTGATTAACTGGGCCATGAGCACCGTACTGACTGCACTACTTGTCATTGCACTGGCACAGCGCAAAGAACTTAATATGGATTACCGCGCTGCAGCCGCAGCCGCGATTATCGGGATGGGAGCCACCTGGGCACTGGGCATCAGTTCCTCAGCAGCCCAGTTACAGGCCAATAAATCCAGTCTGCCTGAGCCAATTTATAACCTGACTGGGGTCATTCCGTTTACCGAGACTATTTTCTTGCCGCAATCCATGATCATGACGGCGGTACTGATTGTGGCTTCAATTGCGATTGCTTACTGGTCAGCACCTAAAGGGTCTGACATTAAAACTATAGAGCACTTCCCGATTCAGATTGAAGAAGAAAAACCGCAAGTATCTGCTGAAAAAAGACCGGGGGACTGGCTGGAAAATTCACCGATTTTGAGTATTCTGATTGTGATTCTGGGTGCAGTCTGGATGTTTAACGAATTTTCCAAAAGCAATCCGATTCTGGCCATTTCCAGCTTAAATACCTATAACTTTATTTTCCTGATTTTGGGCGTGGCCTTGCACGGTACGCCACGAAATTTTTTAAATGCAGTTTCCAAGGCTGTTCCGGCTATTTCAGGGGTACTGATCCAGTTTCCACTGTATGGCAGTATTGCCTTTATGATGACCAATGCGCTGAACCCGGCCGATCTGTCGCTGTCACATTATATTGCTGAATTTTTCGTTTCAATTGCCTCGCAGGAAACCTTTGCCATCGTGATGGGACTCTATTCAGCGATTCTGGGCTTCTTTATTCCATCTGGCGGCGGCAAATGGATTATTGAAGCACCATATGTGATGCAGGCCGCACATGACCTGAAAGTGCATCTGGGCTGGTCAGTACAGATTTATAATGCGGCAGAAGCCCTGCCCAATCTGATTAACCCTTTCTTTATGCTGCCGATGCTGGGCATCTTAAAGTTAAAAGCCAAAGACGTGATTGGATTTACGGTTACCCAGCTAATTTTCCACCTACCTTTGGTACTGTTCCTGCTCTGGTTCTTGGGCCGAACTTTAACTTATAGTCCGCCGGTATTTTCTTAATTCACACCTTGGATTCTCAGAACTGCAATAGAGATTCAAGTGTTGGAAGGAAGTAAGATGAGCGAACATTCTGCTTCCGACCAACCAAAGTCAAAATTGCATCATGACCTATACTCCTCTTGCTCAAGAAGAAAGACACCACATATATACCGTGTTAGGTGAAGGTTTTTTTAAACAGCATATCGCTCTTAAAGATTGCAACGATTGCTAGGGAAATTACAGGCAATCGAGCAAGAAATGATTGTTCTGCCAAGCAGGCCCATAAATTAGCGCAAAGATGTTATGTTTCAAATCCTAAAAAATCCATGCTGAAATGTGGGCATATATTATCTCTGGTCTTGAGCTTCGTCCAACAAGATGAAAATAAGGGTAAAGCCTGCATAACAGACGTATTGAAATTAAACAGCGAAGTCGCTTTGATGATCTAAAAATAGATACAGTGCTTGGTAAGGACCATCAACCATTATTGATCTCGAGTGTTGATCGCAAGACCGGTTATGTATGGCTAAAAATGTAGCTCACCTAAGACAGAGGACATCTGCCAGACCAGCATCAGTCTGCTTAAGCCAATCTTAATCAGGCAATAAATTAAAAAGACAGTGATTAAATACCTAGATAGATGAATATCTCTCAGAAATCACTCAAGGTTTGAATCATCACCCAAGAAAAAGACTCGGCTTTAAAAGTCCGAGTCAGGTAGTATGGCAACAACATAGGATGGCATTTCAAATGCAACTCTAAGGGCTAAAAAAGGACGAAAATTCGTCCTTTTTCGTTTAGGCCGCGCTCTTAATTGGCTGTCTTCTCAACCACGCCTTCAGCATCTACTCCACGTACAACTCCCGTTTCGGTATTCACAACCTCAAAAGCCACGCGACGGTTCTGAAATTGCCCGGCACGCGTTGCATTCGTTTCAACAGGTTGTGCCTGCCCCATCCCCATTGCGCGCAGTTGAGCAGGATCTACTCCCTTCTGAACCAGATAAGTCACAATCGCTTGAGCGCGTCGTAAAGAAAGCGTTTCATTTGCTGCGGTATTTCCTCCAGCATCGGTATGGCCCTTCACGATCAGCTGCACATGAGGCGCTCGTTGTAATAATGCAGCAGCTTGATCCAGCACCAGTTTATTGACCTCTGGAACTTCAGTCGATGCGGTATCAAAATTGATGATCTGTAAATTCAGTGCAGTCGCCACATCCAGTGCTTTAACATTATCGGTCTTGATACTGGCTAAGGCTTGTTCTGCTTCATTGTTAGCAGTATTAATCACATCGCTTCTATTGAGTGGCTGTTGGGTAACCACAGTGACATTTTTGGCCAAACTACGGATTTGTGCTGCCAGACGCTCGGCTTCTGCATTAGTTGCTGCACGAACCGAAACCTGCTTGCCAATCCAGTCGAGTGACACATTTGGCATTCCCTGGATTGTTCTCAACACAGTCGGAATGGTATCCTGATCAATAAATTCCGAATGATAGACGTCACTGCTAAGTGCACCACAGCCAATATTATAATTAAAGATCTGCTTGATCTCGTCTTGCAGAATTTGCATATATTGCGGATTGTTGAGTTGCAACTGACAGCTAACCAGCTCACCATTGCTGCCTGTACTCAGCTGTAATGCCGCAGGCTGGGCAACAGCAGTCTCACTGGCAGGAATCTGGCCATCCAGACCTACTTCAGGATCATCTTCACGCATGCAGCCGCGAAAGAAAAATAAAATAATAGCGGCAATAATCACGAAAATAATAAAAGGCCATAGCAAGGCGGCTTTTTTCTTTTCCTCTCGAACCTCTGCCACTTGTTCCGCTTCCAGTATAGGTGCCTGATTCAGGCTCTGTGTTGCTAGCGTAGAAACCCCTAAGGAAGCCAGAAATGGTTTGGCCCATGCCGGTAAAGCCCTTTCAATTGAATCTGCATACATTTCCAGTAAATAACTGACCGCTTCAGCTCTGGGTGCTCCGGCTTCAGTCTGTAAAAAGCTAATGGTCGGAACAATTGATTTATTCAAGGTTTTTTCTATTTCAGCTTGCGGAGCATCCACAGCCAGCTGGTCAAAAAACTGTTGTTTTAGGGCCGGGTTGGTATTGAATAATTCATCAACTTTTGGATTTAACTGCTGGCTTAAACTATCAATCCAGGCGGGGCGGGCCCGTAAAATACTTAAAAGTATCGGATAGAACTGAACCAATGCCTGATCTTTTGCATATAAATGTTCGATTTCACCCTGCAAAATAATCGCACTGACTTCACTTTTGAGCTTTTCAATGAGATCTATATTCATCCTGTCGATCCTTTTATATTTTTATGTCTTTTTTAATGTGTAATATTCTCAACCAGTGTATCCAGCGATCCCCTTATAAATGTAAATAATTGTATTAATATCATAAAGCTTCACGATTTATCGTGAGCTATTTTTATCAGTAATTTTTATCCAGTCATTTAAAAAGCCAGCCGAAGCTGACTTTTTAAATCTCCATCCAAGCTCTAACTCGGCAATATTTATACAGCAATAAAACTCTGCACCACTTTTCCTTTTACCTGTTGCTGGATCAGGGGCGTATTTTTACCTTGAGATACGATGGTGTCTTTGCTGAGCGTCCATTCATGTTCAGGATCTACCAGCACCCAGCCGGCTTCCTTTTTCCAGCGCTCAAGCATATGGGCAACTTTGGCGGGTGCAATAGTGACTTTTTCAACCCATTCTAGCGGTGTAAACAGGCCTTCATTCACCAATTGAATCCCAAACGGAATATAGGTATCAAAGGCAGTAAAACCTGGCTGTGTTTCTGCAAATGGCGCCATCTTTGCAGAGCTGCTCAGCGGTTCATGATGGGTACAAATCGCATCAATCACTCCTGATTTTACGCCCTGACGCAATAGTTCCTTATCCTGCTCAGAACGAAGCGGTGGACGCACATGAGCAATCGAGTTAAAGCCATCAATCAGCTGATCTGTCAGATGTAACTGATGCATCGCCACATCACAGGTCACCGGCAAGCCTTTTTCTTTGGCAGCACGAATCAATTCTACCGATGCACCGCAAGACAGTAAACCAAAGTGAGCATGTACCTTTGTAGCTTCAATCATCAGCAGATACTTGGCAATGGCGACTGTTTCTGCCAGCACCGGAATCATAGGCAAGCCCTGGCGTGAAGCAATAAAGCCTTCATGCACACAGCCATCTTTGGCAATTTGCGGCTCTTCTGCATAGAACACCACTGTCAGGTCTAAACCTGCGGCATATTCCAGAGTGCGCAGAACAACATCATCATTGGCAAAGGCTGCATTTGCATTGGAAACGGCTGTACAGCCACCCTTTTTCAAACCTGCCATATTGGCTGGCTGATTACCTTGCAGTCCTTGGGTTTGTGCCCCAATCACTTGCAGATAGATGCCGCCATCCAGCATGGCCTTTTCAACCAGACCATGAATCAGTGCGCCATTGTCTTGTACGATGGGTTTTGAATCTGGTGGGGTGAATACGTGTAAAATCCCGTTTGCACGAGCGGCCTTGCCTTCAGATTTCAGCGTTCCATGTTGCTGCTGGCCTGGCTCACGTAAACGTGCACACAAGTCCACCATGGTTGGCATCAGCCATTTGCCTTGTCCATTCAGGGTCTCTGAAACATTTTCGCTTGCTGCAATGCGCTTGCCATTTTGCAGATAGACGGTTTCTACGGTATCAGTGTTTTGAATCGGATCAAGAACACGGACATTTTCAATTTTTACTATAGTCATGACTTATTCCTTATACCGCAAGCGCTTCAATCAAACCCTGCTCCTGCAACTGGCCTTGCATCGCCAGCGCTAATACCGCCATACGCACGGCAATCCCGTTGGTGACCTGATTTAAAATCACGGATTGCGGACCGTCTGCAATACTGGAGTCAATTTCCACACCACGGTTCATCGGCCCTGGATGCATGACGATACAGTCCGGCTTGGCCAGGGCTAAACGCTCTTTGTTCAGACCGTACATTTTGTAGAATTCAGCCTGAGAAGACAGAGCCGGTGAATCAATCCGCTCATTCTGAATGCGCAAGGTAATAATCACGTCACAGTCTTTGATGCCGGCTTCCATCTTATTGAACAGGCAAACACCTTCACCATAATCTTCGAAACCATAAGGCAGCAAGGTATTCGGTGCAATTACGCGAATATCTTTACAACCCAGCGTTTGTAATGCAGCCACATCTGAACGGGCTACCCGTGAGTGTTTAATATCGCCAATAATCGCAATCGACATATCTTCAAATTTTTTGTTGGTCTCGCGGCGAATAGTCAGCATATCCAGCATGGCCTGCGTCGGATGGGCATGACGACCATCTCCGGCATTGATAATCGCGACATTTGGACACACATCTTTGGCAATAAAATGTGCTGCACCTGAAGAAGAATGACGCACCACGAAAATATCCGTTGCCATCGCTTCAAGGTTCCACAAAGTATCACGCAAGGTTTCACCCTTAGATGTACTGGAACGCGCAATGTCGATATTGAGCACGTTAGCCGACAGACGCTTGGCTGCCGCCTCAAAGGTCGTACGCGTACGCGTAGAATTCTCAAAGAAAAGGTTCATCACCGTCTTGCCTTCAAGCAAATTGTTGGTGATTAGCTGATTTTGGTCATTAAAAAAGGACAACGCAGTGTCCAATATTTTTGTAAGAGTTTCTTTGGAAAGACCTTCGATGGTCAGGAAATGTTTGAGATTTCCTGCTTTATTGAGTTGAATCTGGCTCGGTGTATGCAATGCCGCCAAGTGCATGAGAGATTCCTTATACGTTAAGTCAACGTATTATACAGAAACTGGCGAATCTTTATAGTTAGATGCCGGTTTAGTTGTACAAAAACCATCTTGATAATAAGAATAGAAATTGAAATTCCTCTATATTTTTTCAATAAGCTCATCTCAATCAGCTTTTTATATGAATGTCTTTGTATACAAAAAATAAATATTTTAGCCTCGGGCATCCGCCCTCATTTCTTTTCAGTACCATGCCCTCATATCATGAGAAAAAAGCTGAACACGAGAGATATTATCCTGATTTGATTTTTCAGTTTTCAGTTCTTCTGGGCCGATTGTTTCAATTGTTAACTCGATACTGGCGATCCATCCTGAATAGCTTGTAACCACTCAAGCAGATGCGGTCATTCCGGCTCTGCTGTCTATGCTGTGCAAGCCGATTAATCCTGTACCTAGCGGCGATTTCAGGCCAGCTCCATGATTCCCCTCACCCGACACCCATCTTAAACAGCTATAAACCAGAAATTGAAAAGATTTTATTTTTACATTATTCAAGTTATCTCTTCTCCTGATTGATTGAAACAAGCACAATAACAACTGCCCGCACCTGCTTTACTTGACCGCTTGATCAGGTTAAAGCAGGACAACATGTATAGCCATGCATCAGTTAAGCCGTGAAGAGCGGCTTTTTTCTAACAACAGTCACCCGGCTTTTTCAGAATTTAAAAAGCTTTAAGACAGAAAATACGTTAAACTTGCTAGAGTTTTTTATTGTTTATTTTGGTCTCTCTATTTTATGAATACCTCTTCACGTTTAAGCACCTATTGGGTTACCTGTGCCGATGGACTCGAAACCCTCTTAGAAGAAGAATTACAAGGCTTAGGTGTTCAGAATATTGAACGTTTTCCAGGACGTCTTACTTTTAAAGGCAATCTGGAAAATGCGTATCGTATTTGCATGTGGTCACGTCTGGCTTCACGTGTCCTGATGCCAATTCACACCCATGAAATTGAATTTTCACATGATGCTCGTGATGTTGCTGAAGAGCTGTATGAGGGCGCCATCAGTTTTGACTGGTCACTGATTTTTGCCCCACAAAGTACCTTTGCTATCCGTCTGCATGTAGAGCGTGACATCAAGGTCAATACCCAGTTCGCCACTTTGCGCGCCAAAGATGGTGTGGTTGATTCCTTTATGGAAGCGGTCGGCAAGCGCCCAAGTATTGATACCAAAGCCCCAGAAATCACCATGTATATTCTGGCGGGCAAAAAAGAACATACTTATTGCCTGGATCTGTCTGGCGACTCTTTACATAAACGCGGTTACCGCCGTTTCATGACGGATGCCCCGATCAAGGAAAACCTGGCGGCTGCGATTCTGCAAAAAGGCGGCTTAAAAGCGCTCAATCCAGACCTTATCGTCGATCCGATGTGTGGTTCAGGTACTTTTATTATTGAATCCTTGATGATCCTCACCGACCGTGCGCCTGGTCTGGTCCGCCGTTTCGGCTTCAATGGCTGGAGTGGTCATGACCATGAGCTGTGGATGGCCATTAAGGCCGAAGCTGCCGAGCGCCATCAAACTGCACTCGAAAATCCGCTACCAAAATTTTATGCCTTTGATGCAGACTGGGAAGCCATTAAAGCCACTCGCCAGAATATTATTGCTGCGGGCTTTGAAGGCTTACTGGATCGGATTCTCATTGAAGAGCGCACCCTGTCAGACTGGCCAGATTTCCAGGCAGAAGGCAAGAAAGTTTTCTTCGTAACCAACCCTCCTTATGGTGAGCGTCTGGGTGATAAGGCCTCGAACCGTGCCTTGTATCTGGGTTTATCCAACCTGTTACAGAAAAACTTCCCGAATCAGAAAGCCGCAGTCATTGCAGCACAAGTCGAACAGGCCGACGTACTGGCCTTTAATGAGCCGCAAATCCTGCGTTTGATGAATGGTAAATTACCCATTTATATCCGTTTCGGTACAGTCAAACCAGCCACAGTAGCGCGTCCATTTTTAGAAGGCTGGCAGCCACAACAGTTTGAGCCGATCGAAGGTGCTATGGAGTTTGCCAACCGTCTGACCAAAAACATGCAAACCCTGAAAAAATGGGCGGTTAAAGAAAATGTCCACTGTTTGCGCCTATACGATGCCGACCTGCCAGATTTTAATGTGGCGGTAGACCTGTATGGCGAGCGCTTACACGTTCAGGAATATGCACCACCGAAAAAAATTGATCCTGAAAAAGCGAAAAAACGTTTCAATCTGGCTTTACAGGCGATTCGTGCTGTCACCGGTCTGAACCGTGATGCAATCTTTATCAAGACCCGTGCCCGTCAGGAAGGTAAAAACCAGTACACCAAGCAAAGTACGGCATCGAAACGCTTTATCGTACAGGAAGGTCAGGCCAAAATTCTGGTTAACCTGACGGATTATCTGGATACTGGCCTGTTCCTGGATCACCGCCAAATACGTTTACGTATTGCCAAAGAAGCCAAAGGCAAGCATTTCCTGAACCTGTACAGCTATACCTCTACGGCGAGCTTACATGCGGCTTTGGGCGGTGCAGCCAGTACCACCAGTGTGGATTTATCTAATACTTACCTGAACTGGTCAAAGGAAAATTTCGTACTGAATGGCCTCACCGTAGATCATGCTGACCAGCAGCATCAGTTCTTTGCTTCTGACTGTTTTGAATGGTTAAAAGAAGGTCATGAGCAATATGAACTGATCTTTATCGATCCGCCAACTTTCTCCAACTCAAAGAAATTCTACGGGACTTTCGATGTGCAGCGTGACCATACTTCATTGATCAAGCGTGCCATGAACCGTTTGACCACTGATGGAACCCTGTATTTCTCCAATAACTATCGCGGCTTTGAAATGGATGAGATGATTGAAGGTCTGTTTGATGTGGAAGAAATTACCCATGAAACTATTGGTCCTGATTTCAAGCGTAACCAGAAAATTCACCGTGCCTGGAAAATTACTCATCCACAAATGTAATTTCAGAGTGAATGAACTGTTTTTTGCATAAGAGGCATGCTGAAGTTAAAAACGACATTAGTGTGCCCGCCGGGGTATGAATGTTACGGTTTCACATCATGACAGGCATATTGTACTGATTGTTCTAAATCAGCTTCTTGCACTTCCTGCGGTATAATTTATCAAGCACTCGATATTTTCGTACAACATAAAAAACCCCAGCCTAGGCTGGGGTTTTTTATGTTAAGGGAAATGAACTTAGCTCAATTTCATTTTCTCAAAGATCAACTCATTGCCTTCAGCCCGAACGACAATGGTATCACCCGGGTTAAATTCCCCCGCAAGAATACTTTGTGCCAGACTATTTTCAATACGTTGCTGAATGGCACGTTTCAATGGACGCGCACCATACAATGGATCGAAGCCAGCCTCGATCAGCTGATCGAAAGCACTGTCATCGACCGACAAACGCATATCGCGTTCTGCCAGACGCTGACGCAAGCGGTTCAACTGGATATCGGCAATACCGCGAATCTGGTCTTTTTCCAGCGAGTGGAAGACCACCAACTCATCAATACGGTTGATAAATTCCGGACGGAAATGCTCCGATACTGCATTCATGACTACGTTACGAACTTCATCACGGGTTGCTCCTTCACCCAGCTCACGAACATCCTGTGAACCCAGGTTTGAAGTCATCACAATCACGGTATTTTTAAAATCTACTACACGGCCTTGAGAGTCAGTCAAACGGCCATCATCCAGTACCTGTAGCAGAATGTTAAATACATCCGGATGTGCTTTTTCGACCTCATCGAACAGCACCACGCTATATGGTTTACGGCGTACGGCTTCAGTCAATACTCCACCTTCTTCATAACCCACATAGCCCGGAGGCGCACCGACCAAACGGCTGACCGAGTGTTTTTCCATAAATTCGGACATATCAATCCGGATCATGGCATCGTCACTGTCAAACAGGAAGTTGGCCAGCGCTTTGGTCAGCTCAGTTTTACCGACACCCGTTGGTCCAAGGAACAGGAATGAACCACTCGGACGGTTCGGATCAGACAGACCAGCACGTGAACGGCGGACTGCATTAGACACAGCAATCACAGCTTCGTCCTGTCCGACCACACGGTTGTGCAGGAATTCTTCCATATGCAGCAACTTGTCGCGTTCACCTTGCAGCATTTTTGCCACCGGAATACCGGTCGCTGCACTGACCACTTCGGCAATTTCATTATCAGTCACTTTGTCACGCAGCAGTTTCGGTGCTTCACTCTCTTCAGCAGCTTCGATACGCTCCAGCTGTTTTTGCAACTCTGGAATAACACCATATTGATAACGTGCTGCTTCTGCCAGATCACCTTCACGCTGAGCCTTATCAAGGGCAATACGCGCCTGATCCAGTTTGACCTGAATGTCTTTATTTCCGGCCACCAGCGCCTTGTCTGCACGCCAGACCTCTTCAAGTTCGCTATATTCTTTCTCGACCGTTTCAATCTGTTGGGTCAGATGCTGGATCTCGGCTTTCGCGCCACTATCCTCATCTTTTTTCACAGCCTCAAGCTGCATTTTCAGCTGAATCAAACGGCGTTCAAGCTTATCCAGCGCTTCAGGTTTAGAGTCCAGCTCCATTTTAATCCGTGATGCCGCTTCATCAATCAGGTCAATGGCTTTATCCGGTAACTGACGATCCGTAATATAGCGATGTGACATTTTCGCTGCAGCAATAATCGCCGAGTCTAAAATCTGTACCCCGTGGTGTGTGGCATAACGGTCTTTCAGACCACGCAGAATTGCAATGGTATCTTCCACACTAGGTTCATCGACCAGCACTTTCTGGAAACGGCGCTCCAGGGCAGCGTCTTTCTCAATATACTGACGGTACTCATCCAGAGTGGTTGCCCCCACGCAGCGCAGCTCACCACGTGCCAGCGCAGGTTTCAGCATATTCCCCGCATCCATTGCACCATCACCCTTACCGGCACCTACCAGGGTGTGCAGCTCATCAATAAACAGGATGATTTCGCCTTCATGTTTGGCAAGATCTTTCAGAACCGCTTTTAGACGCTCCTCAAATTCACCTCGATATTTGGCACCTGCCAGCAAAGACCCCAAGTCTAAAGATAATACACGCTTACCTTTCAGACCCTCTGGAACTTCACCGTGAATAATACGCTGCGCCAGACCTTCAACAATCGCAGTCTTACCCACGCCCGGCTCACCGATCAGTACCGGGTTGTTTTTGGTACGGCGTGACAAGACCTGAATGGTACGACGAATTTCATCATCACGGCCAATGACAGGATCCAGCTTGCCTGCCAAAGCACGTTCAGTTAAATCAATCGTATATTTATTTAATGAGTCCCGTTGATCTTCATGATTATTGCTCATGACTTTTTCATCGCCTCGAATTTGATTAATAAGCTGCTGTAAAGTGTCTTTCTTCACCCCAGCACTGTTTAATAGAGTTTTGGTTGTACCTGTTTCTGCCAGTGCCAATAATACCCAGTCGGTTGAGAGAAACTCATCACCGGCTTTTTGGGCAAAACTGTCGGCCAGATGCAGCATTCTGGCTGCTTCCTGACTGATATTAATATCAGCAGAAGGGTTGCCAAGCTTGGCTGTATCATTCAAGGCTGTCTGTATTTTGCTTTTCAATTCAGGCAGGTTCGCCCCCGCCTGTTGTAGCAGACTGGCATTCGATGCTTCTTCCATCAAGGCGGCCAAGATATGAATCCCGTCAATAGAAGCATGATCTTTGCTCATTGCCAGAGACTGTGCATCGGAGAGGGTTTGCTGCAGGCGATTGGTAAATTTCTCAAAACGCATTCTTGTTATTCCTCACAACAATTTTTTCACTTGATTGGTATATGGGTGCTCAGCATAGAATTTCAAATATTTTTTCGTATATTTTTCAAAAACTTAAAATATTAAAGTGGATAGATCTTAGTATTAATATCGGTATAGCAACATTTGATTTCAAGAGTATGAATTAAAATAATTTCTATGCAATGGCAGTTAGAAGCAGATAAAAAATACCCTCATGATGAGGGTATTTAAAAATAGGAGTTTTAAGGTGCAGGGTTTGGCTGCTGACGATGAATGGCATCAATGCCTTGCAACACCTCTTCGGACAGTTCAATTTCAAAAGCCTGAATGTTTTCTTTTAGCTGATCCAGATTGGTCGCACCAATAATGGTACTGGTCACAAAGAACTGCTGCTTGATAAATGCAAGTGCCAGCTGAGTCAAAGTCAGGCCATGCTGTTCTGCCAGCTGCGCATATTGCTCGGTCGCCCACTCACTCTGTGGATTACTATAACGGCTAAAGCGTGAGAATAAAGTAACACGTGCATGAGCTGGACGTGCACCGTTACGGAATTTACCGGTCAAATAACCAAAAGCAAGCGGAGAATATGCCAATAAACCGACACCTTCGTATTTGGCAATTTCTGACATGCCAATTTCATAGGTACGGTTCAGCAGGTTATAAGGATTTTGTACGCTGACAAATTTACTTAAGCCGAGCTTTTCTGCCAGATGTAAAAATTTCATCGTTCCCCAAGGAGTTTCATTAGACAGGCCAATATAACGGATCCGGCCTTTTTGAATCTCTGCTTGCAAAGCGCTCAGGGTTTCTGCCAGCTCCGTGATTGCACGATCATCAACTGCTTCTGCATTGCCATAGCCGAGCTTGCCAAAGAAATTGGTTGGACGTTGCGGCCAGTGCAGCTGGTACAGGTCAATATAATTGGTTTGCAAACGAGCCAGTGACTGGTCAATAGCTGATGCAATTTCATCCGCCACAAAACGGGTTTTTCCATCACGAATATGGCTACCCCCTTGTGAAGGCCCAGCAATTTTCGAGGCTAAAAACAGTTTGTCGCGGCCACCACGTGAGGCAATCCAGTTGCCAATGATTTGCTCGGTTGCCCCTTGAGTTTCTGGCTTTGGTGGCACCGGGTACATTTCAGCGGTATCCCAGAAATACAATCCCTGATCCAGCGCATAGTCTAATTGTTGAAATGCCTCGTCCTGAGTATTTTGCTCACCAAAGGTCATAGTACCCAAACAGATTTCAGGCAATAAAATTCCAGTATCGGCCAAGGGTCTAAATTGCATAGTTGCATCCTAAGAATAAGTAAATGTTTATTAATATGAGTAAGGTCTAACCTATAGCAATTATAAGAAGGACTAAATCACCTTTTCCAAAAATTCTGTACTTAATTGTTATATTTTAAAGAAAAACAGCATTTAAAAGGAATAAAAAAAAGCAAATCCGGAGATTTGCTTTTTTGTCTTTGGAATTATTCGTCTTCAAGCTCGTCCGTGTCCACGATTTCCGGCTCTTCCAAAGAGGCATCAAAAATCAGAATGGCCTTACCATCAGTTTCAATCATGCCCTGCTCTTCCAGGTTTTTCAGGACACGACCGACCATTTCACGGGAGCAGCCGACAATACGGCCAATTTCCTGACGGGTAATACGGATCTGACGGCCATTCGGCAAAATCATTGCTTCAGGCTGTGATGACAGATCAATCAGACAGCGTGCAATACGGCCAGACACATCAATAAATGCCAGATCAGTCACTTTACGTGTGGTATTTTTCAGACGGCGTACCAGCTGGGCAAATACGGCATAACTCAGGTCTGGATATTGCTTGCTAATTTCGTGAAAGTTGTCATAGGTAATTTCAGCAATTTCACAGACATCACGAGTACACACTTCCGCGGTACGCTGTGGATTTGCTTCAAATAAACCCATTTCCCCAAAAAAATCACCCGCATTTAAATATGCAACGACAATTTCACGATCATCATCTTCTCGAAGAATGATAGATACAGACCCCTTCAGAATTAAATACAAAGATTTAGATTCTGATCCTGCATCCACGATCGTGGTACGTTTCGGATAACGATTAATATATGCACGTTTTAATAACGCCTTCACAGATTCCGGTAATTGCCCCGGAGAAAGTGCGTCTGTGCTTAATTGTGAAAAGTTTGAAGTCATGCTTACGGTTCCGAATATGGATAATTTATAGATCGCACAAGACCTAATGTGAACGTATCACACAGTGGGATGAAATTCCGTATCAACCCAATTTATGTTAGTGTACAGTTACTTTACAAATTTATAGCTTTTTTTAGGTAGTTGCAATGCAAACAAGTGTTCATTGGCTAGAGAATGTTGCTTTTGAGGCAAAAACCCAAAGTGGACATAGTATCATCATGGATGGCTCAGCAGAATACGGCGGTGAAAATCGTGGCCCGCGTCCAATGGAACTCATTTTAACCGGTTTAGGTGGATGTGCTTCTTTTGATATTGTGACGATTTTAAAGAAAGCACGTCAGGATATTAGCGATGTATGCTGCGAACTGAAAGCTGAACGTGCTGATACGATTCCTGCCGTATTTACCAAAATTCACTTACACTTTGTGGTTAGTGGCAAAGGAATTAAAGACAAGCAAGTGGCCAAAGCGGTAGAATTGTCTGCGGAAAAATATTGTTCTGCCAGCAAAATGCTGTCTGACGGTGGTGTCGAAATTACCCATGATTATGAAATCATTGAAGTAGAATAATCTTTTGATTTCACTAAAAAAGCAGTCTTTCAGGCTGCTTTTTTATGTTATCTGTGCGTCTGATACTGCCTGCCATTTTCAAAGATCAGGCGTTGTTCCGGCAATCTCAAAGCGCCCAGATGCCCAGATGTTGACTGAACTCAGCCTGCTGCTGTCGGTCGTGATAACGCTTACCAACTGAGTAGTCAACACAGAATACATTACTGTGCTGCCCGAACCACATCACCGCATCAATATCTTTAAACAGGCCAGACTTTTCTTCAGCACTTTTAAAGTTACGCCAGTAATGCCCGATTACGACTGGTACTCTATTTGCATAGTTCTCCCACCACGCCAGACGGTCGATCATACGCCAGCGCCCGCCGGCATAAACCGGTTTCTGAGCAATTATTTCCGCACCTGAACTCAAGGTTCGGATCGGATTCTGCATCTGGTCGCGCCACTCTTTTTCTGCGAGAGATTTTAATAAAGGAATGCTTGCAGTGGGGTCCTTCAATTGCCCCTGATATTGCTGCTGTTCTGCCTGAATCTGTTCACTTATTCCCAGAGCCTGTAGCTCAAGCGCAGTTTGCTCCAGGAAATACTCATAAGCCTGACGCAGTGAGTAAAAAGAAGATGATCGCAACTGATCAACCGAGCGTTGATCCCAACAGGCATGTACCACTCTTAAATGCGGCGCGTCTAAAACCAGAGGCAGGCTGTTTAGAAAGTCCAGAATCCATTTTCGATGTACTTCGGATGCTGGAACTGAATTAAAAGCTTTAAAATCATCCTGATGTGCTGAGCCAAAGAACCAGCCATTCCCCTCTCTAAACGTATCAGTGAGTAGATTAATTTCATGGTTTCCCAAGACGCATTGTGCCCGACCCGCTTCTACCAAGCATTTAACCCGTTTGAGTACCGCCACGCTATCCGGACCACGGTCACATAAATCTCCGACAAAGATCAGCCTGCGCTGTTCTGCTTGATTCCCCTCCTCATCATAGCCCAACACGTGTAGCAAACGATCCAGTGCCTCAATCTCTCCATGAATATCCCCTATAATATCAACTGGGCCTGTGAAAGTTGGCTGTATAAATGCATGACTCATGACAATATCCTCAATGAAATGAGAGCAGGTAGGTTCAGTGTAATGCAGGTTTTTTAAATCAATATGGCCAAAGTAAAAATATTTTTAAAATCAATTTTTGGCAGATTTTTGCTGACAGCATGTTGTATTGAAAAAGAAAATTTCCAATTATTCCTTAACAGCTTGAATACTCATCTTATTAAAATTTAGAAATAAAAAACAAAAAAACCGGCGCCTAGGCACCGGTTCTTATCTCACTTGACTGACCCGAAGATCAGCACAGCTTGTACTTAAGCTTGTAGCGATCCAATGATCTGGTTCAATGTCTCACTTGGGCGCATCACGGCATTTACTTTCGCCGGATCTACTGCATAGTAACCACCGATGTCTGCAGGCTTACCTTGAACTTCGTTCAACTCAGCGACAATCTTCTCTTCATTTTCAGCTAAAGCTTGAGCAATCGGAGCAAATTTCGCTTTCAATTCTGTATCTTCATCTTGCCCAGCAAGTTCTTCAGACCAGAATTTAGCCAGGTAGAAGTGGCTGCCACGGTTGTCCAGCTCGCCAGTACGACGTGATGGAGACTTGTCATTGTCCAGCAATTTACCAGTTGCAGCATCTAGCGTTTTTGCAAGCAGTTTCGCACGCGGGTTGTTCTCTTTAATACCCATTTCTTCAAGAGAAACAGCCAGCGCCAAGAACTCGCCCAAAGAATCCCAACGTAAGTGGTTTTCTTCTACCAGTTGCTGTACGTGTTTAGGTGCAGAACCACCCGCACCTGTTTCGTACATGCCGCCACCTGCCATTAACGGCACGATAGACAACATTTTCGCTGAAGTACCCAACTCCATGATCGGGAACAAATCAGTCAGGTAGTCACGCAGAATATTACCGGTTACAGAAATCGTATCCAGACCGCGAGCAACACGTTCAAGTGTATAACGCATCGCACGAACCTGAGACATAATCTGGATGTCCAAGCCTTCAGTGTCGTGATCTTTCAGGTATTCCTGAACTTTCTTGATCAGTTCATTTTCATGTGGGCGGTACGGGTCAAGCCAGAAGATTGCAGGCATGCCAGAGTTACGTGCACGTGTTACTGCCAGTTTTACCCAGTCACGGATCGGTGCGTCTTTCACCTGGCACATACGCCAGATATCACCTTCTTCCACGTTTTGAGACATTAACACTTCACCTGTTTCCAGGTCAGTGATGTTCGCAATACCCGCTTCAGGAATTTCGAAAGTCTTGTCGTGTGAACCGTATTCTTCGGCTTTTTGCGCCATCAGACCAACGTTAGGTACAGTACCCATCGTACGTGGATCGAAGTTACCATTCCACTTACAGAAGTTGATCATTTCCTGGTAAATACGCGCGAAAGTCGATTCCGGCATAACTGCTTTACAGTCATAAGGCTTGCCGTCAGCACC
Organism: Acinetobacter sp. S4400-12; assembly: GCF_024129495.1. Taxonomy (NCBI): domain Bacteria; kingdom Pseudomonadati; phylum Pseudomonadota; class Gammaproteobacteria; order Moraxellales; family Moraxellaceae; genus Acinetobacter; species Acinetobacter sp. S4400-12. The sequence goes on from NZ_JAMXYB010000007.1 coordinate 61,594, forward strand.
CCACATTTTACCGCCACCACGGATCATTGCAGGCATAGAAGCATCTACAATCACGTCGTTTGGTGAGTGGAAGTTGGTGATGCCTTTTGCAGAATCAACCATTGCCAGTGCTGGACGGTGTTCTTGGCAAGCGTGTAAATCTTCGATGATTTCTTCACGTAAAGATGTCGGTAGAGTTTCGATCTTCTCGTAAAGACCCGCCATACCGTTGTTTACGTTGATACCCAGCTCATCAAACAATTTACCGTGTTTTTCAAAAGCATCTTTGTAGTAAATTTTCACACAATGACCGAATACGATCGGATGTGAAACTTTCATCATGGTTGCTTTAACGTGTAAAGAGAACAAAATGCCAGCTTCTTTACAATCATCTAGTTCTTTTTCATAGAAGTCGCAAAGCGCTTTTTTGCTCATGAACATAGAGTCGATGATTTCACCGTCTTGCAGCGCAACTTTTGGCTTCAGAACAATGGTTTCACCTGACTTGGTGATCAATTCCATTTTCACATTACGCGCACGGTCCAGAGTCATTGACTTTTCACCGTGGTAGAAATCACCTTCATCCATGTGAGAAACGTGAGTTTGTGACCACTGTTTCCATTCATTCATTGAATGCGGGTGTTTTTTCGCATAGTTTTTCACTGCAGCTGGTGCACGACGGTCAGAGTTACCTTCACGTAATACAGGGTTTACTGCAGAACCCAGACATTTACTATAACGCGCCTTGATTGCTTTTTCTTCTTCAGTCGCAGGATTTTCCGGATAGTCAGGAATTGCATAACCCTTAGATTGAAGCTCTTTAATACAAGACATCAACTGAGCCACAGAAGCACTGATGTTCGGAAGTTTGATAATATTCGTATCTGGATCTTGGGTAAGACGACCTAGCTCTGCAAGATTGTCTGCTACCTTTTGTTCTTCACTGAGGTAGTCTGAAAATTCAGCGAGCACGCGTGCAGCCACAGAGATGTCAGTTTTAACAACTTTAACACCAGCCGGCTTCGTAAAGGTCTCAATGATCGGCAGCAGCGAATAAGTCGCCAACAATGGCGCCTCGTCAGTCAGTGTGTAAATGATGGTTGACTTTCCACCAGCCATATATAGCCCCTTGCGTTAGATTGAGTTTTTAAGAACCGAGCTTTTGACCCAGTTCCTGCGAACCGATTTGCTTAAATAAACCCTGAGAGTATCGGGCCTGATTGCATTCCAGTCAACGAAATATCCTGTGATGATGACATTTCGAAACGAAATAGTACTTAATGACTCTTTTTTTCATTCCGTTTCTAGCTTTTTCCTCATGTAATCCCTTCTTTGCGCATATTTACGCTTTATTTATAGATATACATGGTTAAGTTTCCATGAAACTTATATAGGTTTAAAACTATTTTACTTGGCTGAATAGACATCTCAGTAGAGAAATGAATACCTTCACCATAAATAAACGAAATGATGCTTTAGCTCATGAAGCCAGCCTATAAGGATATAGATCTGATGGGATCACCTTATTTCTTTCATCATATTGAGATAAATGCTCGAACCGTACCATCAGATCAAAGATAGCGTTGCATGGTCTGGCTGCTCTTAACAGCAGTTGCAAAACTGAAGCCCTTACACTGACGTTAAAATCGGATTTTTTCCAAATCTGTACGACACAGCACAACCTGGTATAGTTCATATGCTTTTCGTACGAAATAGCAGCTTATCGTCCCATTGCGTAAACCAACAATAGAATAAGAGTTCGTGTTTCTTATCTTAGACATTTTAAGTCTAAAACAGGAAGTCTTTCCCCTGCTGCTCAGCCTATTTTCTCATAATTTGACTTAAATAGCTAAAGCTAAAATGCTCAATAAAATCTTAAATTTATAGGAATATTTCAAGGTTGGAAATTCGGAATATTTACACTTTTTACTTATTGGTAAATTCACTCTATAAAAACCATATGGCAAACTCAAAATAAACCAAACAAAATCAATAATATATTTTTTTAATAAGTTTTATTGGTTGGTTAGAGAGTTAGTTTTTAGCTTTCTATAAAATGCGGGGAAATAAATATGAATTTCAAAGCTGGACAAAAACTTCAATAGAAAAAATGATAATAATCACCAATACATATCATATTTAATGATGAAAATAATTTTATGTCTTTCAACTTAAAAGTTTTATCCTGAATAAAGGAGTCTTCATTTGAGAATCAACGGATTCAACATGGGTGTTTGTCCACACTCGACAACTATTAATTTCCTCCAAAGATATCCCAAAACAAAAAACCCACCTGATAAGGTGGGTTTTAAGCAACTGATTACTCAGTAAATATGGTAGGCATATCCAGACTCGAACTGGAGACCTCTACGATGTCAACGTAGCGCTCTAACCAACTGAGCTATACGCCTATATGCCACGCATCTTATAAATTTTTTCTGACAAAGACAAGCATTTTTATTTAGCTCTTAAAACAGATGCACAAGTTTTAAGCAAATCCTTGAATCTGCTTAATTCTTGGGCGTCTAATTGCAGACCTGAATAGGCCTGTTTCTCAAAAATTTGAATGGCATCAGAAAATAAAGCCAGATCCGTATCATTTGCCTGTTTCGACAAACGCAACATCCACTGGCGAAAGGTTTCAGCAGACTGCTGCTTTAAAGGCTGGCTTAAGGATTGGTTTAACTGCTGTATGCTGCGTTCTAAAGGTGATTGTGCCTGCCGAAGTTTCCAATAAATGCTGAACGCATACAGTAAAGCAAGAATGACGATACCAGCAACCATAAGCATAATACTGGAATAAACCGAATTTAGACCGAGTTTAGACATCCAGCTTTGCTGAGATTCTGTATTATAACCCACCACCTTGCTTTGCCATTGATAACTCGCATAATCACTCCAGACCCGCATTGTGGTAAGCCAGAGATGATGCCGAGTAGGCCAGCCGGATGAATTGACCCGAACTCGCTCATCCTCAGTCATCAGATTTTGCATTCCGTCATCAATGCGTTGTGGCGCGACCATTGCAGTGGGATCGAAACGCTGCCATGTGTTATCTATCCAGACTTCGGCCCAAGCATGTGCATCCAGTTGCCGTACCTCCCAGCTGCGTCCATCAGGCGCAGCTTGCCCCCCCTGATAACCTGTCACTACTCTGGCCGGAATTCCTGCGTAGCGCATCAGCATGACAAAACTGGAAGCATAGTGCTCGCAAAAACCTTGCCGGGATTTAAATAAAAACTCATCAATCCGATTCTTTCCCATGACGCCGGGCTTGAGGGTATAGACAAAACCATTCTGTTGATACCAGTTCAGCACATTGTGTATATAACGGCGTGGCTCGGCACCACTTTGCTGATATAAGCGCTGAGCCAGTCGCTGGGCCTCAGGATCTAAACCGGACTGTATTTGGGTATTGATACGCTGCATATAGTGGGGTACCAACGCCTGGCCTGCATTTGGCTGATCTATCCACTGTAGATGAATCGGCTCCACCCTCTGGGTCAGGCGTCTTGGAACAATGCTCCAGTCCTGACAATTATAATAACGGCGTTCCAAGGGGATGGATTTTTCCAGCCCCATGATCCAGAACACTGAAGGGTCAGCTGCCAGATACTGATAATCCCAGCGATGATTCATTGCAGCAAGGCTCCGCGACTGCTGGATTAAAGGCTGCTGATTCACAGGATGGCTGGTCCAGCGCTGGCCGTCATAATCATCTAGTACCAAGGCTCGCCAATATAATTCCGAACGCGGCGGTAACTTGCTCATGTCCCCGATGATCCGGAATGCCAACGCACTAGACTGAGACAGTTCAGCAATATCACCGGGCGACATGCTGTCACTAATGCCGGTTATGCCTTTATTTTCAGGAATAGGAATATGCCAGAGGGGTGGCAAACGCGGAAAAAAGATAAAAAGCAGCAGAAAAAATGGAATGGCATAGACGATAAATTTACCGACATATTTGGCATCTTGCTGCAAAGCCTGGCGCTGGGAGCTTTGGTCTTGCTCAAACTCGCTGGTCTGGATTCGGTACAACCCAATTAGACAGCTGAGTAGACACAATATAATGGCCAATGCCATCATAAACGACTGGCTAAATAAAAATGAACTGGCAGCCACAAATAGTGCAAAATTAAAAACAATAATCAGATCACGTCTGTTTCGGGTTTCCAGGGATTTGGCATAGAGAAAAGTTGTCAGTACCGCTACGCCTGCCTCTACACCTAAAAAACTCTGATAATCCAGATAAATGCTGGCTAATGCCAAGACTGTCAGCGAGAAGGTCCATTTTTTAGAAAAGGCTCTCTGTCTTTTGAGTGAAATCCAGATACAGATCAAACTAATGGCAAAAATCAGACTCAATAAAACGGGTAAAAAGGCGATCTGGGCCAGCAGGATGAATCCCAAACTTAACACGACCGATACTCGTAGTTTTGTATTGATTTTCTCCATTGCCCGTACCCTTATGCCTGTGCCAAAAGCTGCTTAGCTTTGCGTAGTTGTTCCTCGCCAGCGCCTTTGGGCAATGCTGCCTGCGGTAAATGCAGCATATAGGCGCATTGCTGCTGCTCACACTGCTCAATCAGCCCCATGACAAATTCCAGCTTTTCCTCGTGCGATTGACTGGGCATATGCTCATAATGAATTTCAATACTGTGCTCATCCTGATACTGTTCAAAGACCTTGACGTATAAGCCCTGTCCACGCGCAAACTGCTTCCAGGAGACGGCTTGCAAAGAATCTCCAGACTGATAGTTACGCAGTTCGCGAAACTCATCCATATCTGGTTCAAAACGGTTTTGATAAGCACGATGTTCTGCACTGAAAGCTTTGGCCTGAGGCGCAACCCAGGCAAAATTCTGATGATATAAATAGGTCCAGGCCCGCACCAGCCCAAAAGGATAAACTGAATAAATCCGAATCGGAGGATAGTCAAACCTCCCACGTTGTTCGGCATAAAAAGGGAGAATCCAGTGCTGCCTGGACTCATCCAGATATACTTTATGTAATTGCTCACCTGCCTGAATATACAGATAACGTGGTCGTGGTGGCTGTTGCTGAAAATAAAAATGCAGATTCATATCATTCCCTACCTGCCCCACTTCATCTGCAACCAGTTCAATCTGTAAGCCATGTAACTGTTTAAAAGTTAAATAAAAGCTGATACACAATATGGCGCTGATTAAAAAGCAGAATCCCAAAATCAGGTTATTGGCATAGTTCACACCAGCAATAAAAGTAATCAGGATCAAAATCAGGTACAGATAACCCTGCCGATAAATAAAGACCAGAATATCGCGCTGTGAAAACTGTTTTTGCTGTCTAAACTGAAAGCGCTTGGTGAGCCAGTTTCGCCAGGTTTTATCCAAAAGAAAACTCCTTTAGCTCACTGCAACCTGTTGCATTAGGTTTAAAGTTTCTGCTTCACTTAAACCCAGACGATGTGAGGCGACCGCCACAAATACCGCCTGTATATCATCAGGCGTGACAAAGGTCCGCTGCTGGATCAAGGCATGGGCCTGTGCTGCGCGCTTGAGTGCCAATAAGCCGCGGGTAGACAGTCCATGCTGTTTTTTGCGGGTTTCTTCTGCCAGATCCAGCATATACTCCTGTACCGCTTCACTGATAAAAATCTGCTGGGTCAGCTGTTGTAATGCCAATACTTCATGTTCTGTAAAGACATGCGCCAGACTGGCAATTAGGGCAAAGCGTGATTCCTGCTGTAGTAGCATTTTCTCTGCATGTCGGGATGGATAGCCCAAAGACAACCGCATTAAAAAGCGGTCTAATTGCGATTCAGGCAAAGCATAGGTGCCACTCTGGAAAAGTGGATTTTGGGTGGCAATTACCCAAAATGGTTTCGGCAAGGCATAACGTACAGCATCGACAGTGACATAGCCTTCCTCCATGGCTTCAAGCAAGGCACTTTGAGTTTTAGGACTGGAACGGTTAATTTCATCTGCCAGCAAAATCTGAGTAAAAATAGGCCCCTGCTTAAACTCAAACTGATGTTCTTTCTGATTAAACATGTTAATCCCAATCACATCACTGGCCAGCATGTCATTAGTAAACTGGATACGCTGAAATTGCAGCCCTGTCAGATGCGCCAGACTGCTTGCTAAAGTGGTTTTTCCCAGACCAGGCAAATCTTCAAATAGTACGTGCCCCCCTGCAATCAGGCAGCACAGCGCCAATCGGGTTTTTGCCTGTTTATCTAAAATAATGGCATTAATTTCTTCAAAAAATTGCTGGATTTTGGGTGCATAACTGACCACCTTCTGTTCAAGCGCATCATTAACGTGTGCAATATCTAATTTTTCTTTTTGTTTCATGCCCCAGATCACAGTATTTTCCCCAATAAAACATGGCTTAAGAGTAACATACACTCTTTTTTAATATTCCCCCAAATGTCCGCTCCTCTTTCCAGATCACTGACCTGTCAGATAACAGGTTTTTAAACTCTCACGCTATAAGCCCATAGACTTTCGTAAACCATTTTCTTCGATAAACCAATCAAAAAAATTATTTAAAATGCTCTATGTTTTACTGAAAAACTGTCTTTCCAAGGTTTACCCAGATAACCTAATAACTGAAAATATAAGGGCTTAAATGTCAAAATTAATGACTATTTTTTATCTTGTTCAAGCATTAAATCACCTGCATAAAAAAGCGCCCCGAAAGGCGCTTATTTTTCAACCGACTAACATGGACATTTTTTCATCTCTCCGCCAGCGGATGGATAGCGAGAATCCACACAATGGCGGTAAAAGGTTTTAGGATCCATTGGCTCCAGATCAGGATGATGCTGCTGCATATGCGCCAGATAAGTCTGGTAATCTGGCACGCCCACCATCAGGCGGAAGCTCTGCTGCAAACGCTGCCACAAAGTTGCAATCCGTGACCAGTTTTTCGGGTTCAGAATTAACTCCTTCTGGGCCATCACCGTCATCTTGATGATTTTATACATCACTGTTTTACCCGCTTTGGCAAACTTCAGGTTCATCAGTCATACCCCTCTTAATGTGTTTTTACAGGCTGAATGTCTTCGGGATCGCGATAAACCGCTTCTGCTTCGTTGACAGTCGGTACAGGACTTGCAAGTGCACGACGGATAACCCCAATTGCGGCAAACAGCATGACAAAAGCCACAATCATAAAGAAGGCACACAGTACCGCATTGATCTGGTTGGACATTGCGACAGTTTGCATTTCAGCCATTGTTTTGGCAGGTGCCAGAATTTCGTTCTTGGCAATAGCAGTATTAAAGCGCTCTGCTTGCGCCAGAAAGCCGATTTTTGGATTGTCATGGAAAATCTTCTGCCAGCCCGCAGTCATCGAAGTAATAAACAGGAAAATGGTGGGAACAATAGTGACCCATACATATTTTTCTTTCTTCATTTTGAACAGGATGACAGTACCTAGAATGAGTGCCATTGCAGCCAGAATCTGGTTACCAATACCGAATAGCGGCCATAAGCTGTTAATTCCGCCCAGTGGATCGACTACGCCCTGATAGACAAAGAAGCCCCAACCGGCAACAGCCACAGCTGTACCAAGCAGGTTACCAAAAAAATTATGCGATTTTTTTACCGCAGGAATCACGATTCCGACTGTATCCTGAACCATGAAACGGCAGGCACGCGTACCAGCATCGACGGCAGTCAGAATGAAAAGTGCTTCAAACAGGATGGCAAAGTGATACCAGAAGGCCATCATTTCACGGCTATTGAAGATTTCAGTAATGATATGCGCCATACCAATGGCAAAGGTTGGTGCACCTCCGGTACGCGACAGAATCGAGCTCTCACCGACTTCCTGAGCCAGTACAGTGAGGGCCTCAGGGGTAACAACAAAGCCAAGATTACGCACCGCTTCTGCCGCACTTTCTGCCGTAGTACCCAGCAATGCCGCCGGCGAGTTAATGGCAAAATATACCCCCGGATCCAGCACTGCCGCACAGATCAGTGCCATGATCGCCACAAAGGACTCCATTAACATACCGCCATAACCGATCATCCGGATATCGCGTTCATTGTTGACCAGTTTAGGCGTGGTTCCCGAAGAAACCAGGGCGTGGAAGCCCGAAATGGCACCACAGGCAATTGTAATGAACAGAAATGGGAAGATAGATCCCGCAAAGACCGGACCTGTTCCATCAATGAACTGAGTCACGGCCGGTAATTTCATTTCTGGCATTGCAAAAATAATACCTACAGCCAGACCCGCAATCACTCCAATTTTCAGGAAAGTAGATAAATAATCACGTGGTGCAAGTAACAACCACACTGGCAGTACCGATGCAATGAATCCATAAATGATCAAAGCCCAGGTCAGCTCAGTGCCAGAAAGCGTAAAGAACGGACCCCAATACGGATGCTGTGCGATGTTTTCACCATAAATGATGCCCAGCATCATCAATACGAAACCAATAATGGAAACTTCTGCAATTTTACCCGGACGGATAAAGCGCATATAAATCCCCATAAAAATCGCAATCGGAATGGTGGCGGCAATACTGAAGACCCCCCATGGACTGTTGGTCAGTGCTTTGACCACCACCAGTGCAAGTACCGCCAGAATGATAATCATCACGCCCAGCGCACCCAGCATGACCACAATCCCGGCAAAAGTACCGAGTTCCTGTTTCGCCATTTCACCCAATGAGCGGCCATCTCGACGTGTAGAAATAAACAGGACTAAGAAATCCTGTACCGCACCGGCCAACACTACACCGACCAGCAGCCAGATAGTTCCCGGTAAATAGCCCATCTGTGCGGCAAGGATTGGACCGACCAATGGGCCAGCCCCGGCAATTGCTGCAAAATGGTGGCCAAACAGGACACTCTTATTGGTAGGCACATAGTCCAGACCATCGACCAAGCGATGCGCAGGTGTCAGACGGCGCTCGTTCAGTTCAAAAACCTTATTGGCAATAAATAAACTATAAAAACGGTAAGCGATGCTATACACACAAGCTGCGGCCAGAACCAGCCAGACTGCATTGACATGCTCACCACGACTCAGTGCTAGAACTCCAAAGGAGACTGCCCCGACGATGGCTACTAAAAGCCAGATGATTTTTGAAGTCAGCGTCGACTTCTGCTGTAAAGTTTCCATTTAATCCCTCATATTTGTGATGCATACAAATCAGCATAATTGTGTTATTCGAGGTACTGCTGTTTTTTCCTTTGCGACTTTAGGCAAATTTTTTCTAATTTCCTCTAAGACTTTGGCATAAAAAAAGGGATGATTTTCATCACCCCTTTGATAATAGTCTATTTTTAAACCATTATACACGCTCTAAATAGTCACCAGTACGGGTGTCTACACGAACGTTTTCTTCCTGCTGAACAAACAATGGAACACGTACCACAGCACCTGTTTCCAGTTTCGCAGGCTTACCACCACCACCAGAGGTATCACCACGTACACCTGGATCAGTTTCAACAATTTTTAATACCACAAAGTTAGGAGGGCTGACGGTAAGCGGCACGCCATTCCATAACATAATGGTACATTTTTCATTTGAATCGTCTTTTAGCCATTTGGCAGCATCACCCATTGCTGTTTTATCAGCAGCGATCTGTTCAAATGATACTGGATCCATGAAGTTCCACATTTCACCGTCGTTGTACAAGTATTCCATTTCTACTTCTACAATATCCGCAGCTTCTAGTGAATCACCAGATTTAAATGTTTTTTCTAAAACTTTACCACTGCGAAGGTTACGTAGTTTAACGCGGTTGAACGCCTGGCCCTTACCTGGTTTAACGTATTCGTTTTCCATGATTGCACATGGGTTACCATCAAGCATAACCTTAAGGCCAGACTTGAAATCGTTCGTAGAATAATAGGCCATGATTGGCTCACTCCAAACTTACTAACTTTAATCTATTGATGCTATGGGCTGTTGCAATGTCATTTAGCAAGTCTGACAAGAACATGGTTTGCCACATGCACATTCATTTAATGCTGCGTATTCTAAATGAGCAATACACTTTGCCGCAACGAAAAAATCTGATTTAACTGGCTGACTCTGCTTAACTTAACAGCAGCTATCACAAAGCTGTGTACTTGCTGAGGCTCACAAAGCAGAAAAGCACCAAGTTTCTCCTACCATAGCAAATTACAGGGATTTTTAAAAATTTTGCAGCCGGCTTTTATTCTCATTGATCGACAAACTGCTAAACTGCTCGCTTCATTTAATTTTCAGTTCTTTTAATCTTCCGGCATGACACAGTATTTATACCAAGAACATAATTGGCAGTCACAACTCAGTGACCTGATTACCGACCCGCTTGAACTTCTCGAAATTTTAAAACTCTCCCCTGAGCAACTTTTATCCGGCGCTCTGCTGGCGTCCAAGCAGTTTAAATTACGCGTACCTCGTGCTTTTGTAGAACGGATGCAGGCTGGAGATCCTCTAGACCCGCTGTTACTGCAAGTATTGCCTCATCATCTGGAACTGGAAGAGCATCCCGGCTTTGTAACAGATCCGCTGGGCGAAGAACAGGCGAATCAGCAGCTAGGCGTACTACATAAATATAGCTCCCGATTCCTGCTGACCTTGACAGGCGCCTGTGCCGTACATTGCCGTTACTGTTTCCGCCGGCATTTTCCTTATCAGGAAAACCTGCCTAAACATGAAGATTGGATCAATATCAGGCAGTATCTGGAAAGCCAGCCAGAAATTAATGAAGTTATTTTGAGCGGGGGTGATCCCTTAACACTGTCAAACCGAAAATTAAAATTATGGATTGAGCGTCTAGAATCTGTACCACATCTCAAATTCTTAAGAATACATTCACGAGTTCCTATTGTGATCCCAAATCGGATCGATGAAGAGCTACTGACCATGTTGAAAAACAGTAGGCTACGAATTATTCTAGTGGTACACTCAAACCATGCATCGGAGTTGGATGATTCAACCTGTACGCAGTTAAATCAACTGGTTCAGCAACATATCACCGTACTCAATCAGGCCGTATTATTAAAAGGAGTCAATGATTCCGCCCAGGTTTTGATTGACTTAAGCTATCGCTTATTCGATGCCGGCGTAATGCCTTATTATTTACATGTACTTGATAAAGTAAAAGGTGCGCAGCATTTTGATTTATCACCTGAATGTATTCATGAAATTTACACTGAAGTTTTAGCGAGCCTACCGGGGTATTTGGTTCCTAAACTGGTGAGAGAAATAGCGGGTGAAAAAAATAAGACACCGCTTTTTGGGGATTCAACATTTTTGAGTTAAATAATAAAGATGAGTAAACTTACTTCAGATATCTTTCAGACACCGACTGAGCTTCAACTCGACGAGTTAAGCTTTTGTGCGACCAATGCCAAGGCTTTACAGGAGTGGGTTACCGGTATTTCAGTCTTGCAACTGGGTAATTCTTCTAAATCCCTGTTTAGCGCCTTACTTGAAATTTCAGAACTGAAGTGTGCTGAGACCTTACGCTTTGACCTGATTCAAATCCTTCATCCCACGCTTGAAAATGTGCTGGGCAGTCTGGAAAAGCATTTCATTAATCAGGGCCTGATTACGACTGACCGCAATGACCAGATCACTGAACTGGCGATGCTGTTACGTACTTACTTTACCAAAATCTATATTGATATTGTCAAACGCTGCAATTACCAGCTGAGTCATCAAAAATTTTCGCTCTTTTCTCTAGGCAAAAAGAAAAGTCTGCAAACCGCCCGGATTGTTTCCACCTATTATGCGCTACAGCAACTGAGCCTGCTGTTCTACCAGCAAAACATGCTGTATAGCGCACCCGGGCCGGGACAATGGCTGGCTGCCCATCAGTTGCTTGAAGGTGCCATGGCGCATAACTTCTACCAGGTCAATATCAACCAGATTCTGGGAACAGAACATGACATCCAGAATATTGCCCAAGCCTATGCACAGCTCATCTTGCTGGATATTTTTAATACCAACCAGATTCGTCCCGCAGAAATTCAGGGCTTATATTTATGCAGTGCGGACTGGGCGAAACGGGTTCAGATTCTGCCCAAAGAGACCACTCTGTCTCGTTATGTGGTAGATGCCAGCAAGGATCATCCACCTTTACTCAACGCTCATCAGGGCGAGCAGTTTAAGCCAAGTTTCTTTATTGCTACCCAGAGCCTGATGGAACATCTGGCTGGTACGCAAACCAAAAATGCCCAATACCTGTCACGCAATGAAAAACTGTTCCTGACCCCTGCCTTGCATTTTCATATTTATCATCTGCTTTCAAATAATGTAGAACGCCGTCATGAACGTTATGAATATTCGGCACAAATTAATATCTGCTTTGGCCTGACGGTTGCTCATTTTTATCTGTCCAAAGGTAAGAATTTTAATGAGACACTGGACTTAGAGGCCAATTACAACTTACAAAGCGAAAGCAGCTTTGTCAGCTCCCTGCAAAGCGCCATTCCAAATGGATTTAGCAGTATCAAGGCACTGGACCGGGAAACTAAACAAATTCATAGTGCCGAAGTGCTGGATATTAGTGTCAATGGTTACCGGATTAAGTGGTCTGGCATAACACCGCCCCTTCTAAAAACTGGTGAATTTATTCTGGTACAGGAAAAATCACAGAGTCAATGGCGCGGCGGTGTGATTCGCTGGATCAAGCAATCTACAGATAAAAGCCTAGAAATTGGTCTGGAAATGCTGACACAGGAGCTATATCCATGTGCCGTCTACACCCGTACAGAACTTCATAAGGCCAATTACCAGCCAGCTCTGTTGGTCCAGACCACGCAACTGGATCAGGTTTCGACCAGCATCATTGTGCCGGGTTCACAGATGTTCCGGGAAAAACAAACCATTCATTTACGCCTTGGCCAGCAAGAGCTCAAGATTTATCTAACCAAGGCCCACCTGATTACCCAAAGTTTTATCCGCTTTGATTACGAACTATTAAATGATCAGGAACAAGAGCTTATTGAACGCTTTATTCATAAGCATACAAATGAAGCTAGAAATCACGATTTATGGGAAGCATTAAAGTGAGAAATCCATTATTGTCTAAAAAGTTGAAACGTACTGAAACACGTTTACTGATTATTGATGATAATCAAATTAGATATAACCAAATCCGTGACCTTCTGAGCAATAATCAATATCAGGTGGATGCCGTCCTGCTGGATGATCTACAGTCTTTTGAAAAACAGCTGAATTTTAATTGGGATCTGATTATTTTCGGTCGTGCCTATGACCTGAAATATGAGCAGGCGCTGAGTCTGGTTCGTCTTTCTCACCAGCCTGAACTTCCCATTATTTTACTCAAGCCTGAAGATTATAAGGCTGAGCAATACGCACAATATGTCCATAAAGGGATTTATGACATTCTGAATCTGGATTATCCAGAACGTTTCTATATTGGTCTGGTGCGCGCGCTGTCTTTTAGCCGCGGTTTGCAAACCCAACAACACTTGATGAATGAACTGGAAACTGCCCAAAATCAGGCCCAGTCTCTGGTTGAAGACAGTAACCGCGCCGTCGCCACCATTCAGGAAGGGATTCATATTCAGGCGAATGCTGACTATCTGAAGCTTTTTGGCTTGCACAGTGAAGATGATCTGATCGGGTTACCCCTGCTTGACCTCTTACAGCCAGAAGATTTAAACGAGTTCAAAACACGCTTTAAAAAGATTTCTCAAGGGCAGTTTGACCTAGGCCGTTTTGATATTGTATCTGTCAACCCCAAAATCTCCGCGGCGAATCCCTTAAAACTTGAATTTCTTGCTTCAACGACTGAAGAAGATGCCCTGCAAATCACCATTGATACACAAGCACAGTCACAATCAGGCACAGACAAAGCTCTAGGTAAACCCGGTGCTTTCCAGCTACTTAAACGGAAAATGAGCAAGCAGCCTGCGCCTTTTAATGCGCTGGTCACCTTCTCTCTGACCTCTTATGACCCCGCAGTGCTCTCCTCTGACTGGCACACTTTTAGTAGTTACTTCAACGAAATTAGAGCTTTCCTGAAAGAACAGACTCATGCTCCGCTCTTTAAACTGGAATATGATGTCTTTGTTGGCCTGTTTCAGGCGGACTCGAAGCAAATCCTGGAGTCCAAGCTGATTGGATTAAATGCCCTCAGCAAGCCTCAACTCATTACTGTTGGACAAAACTCGTTCCCGCTGAATTTTCGCATCGGCTATATCATGCTGGAAGATGGCCTGAATGACGAAAGCCACTACAATAATCTGGTGGCACAAGCTTTCTCGACTGCTTTGCCTCAAGCAGAAGTAGCTCCTGAATTTATTCTAGATACCTCTGCGCCAGCAACCCCTCAAGCGCTTCAAATGCCAGGCATAGACTTTAGTGTGGCAAAAGAAGTACCTCTTGACAGTCCAACAACGGCGGTCATCAGCCCGGCAGTTACTTCAGTTCTGGATGGAACGCCTTCTATATTAAAAGCCTTGCGTGTATGTCTGGATCGTGGCGAAATTCATTTAAAATATCAACAACTGTATGATAAAGAAGATACTCGCCTCTATCGATATGAAGTCACCAGCGGTTTTATCTTTAACAATAAATGGCAGGATATTTCATCAATCCTTGAGCTGCGTGAAGATGACGAGTTATCCATTAAACTAGATCGCTGGATTCTGGTTGAAGCCAGCAAACAGTTACATAACTTTATTACCCAATATCCAGATGCCAGCTTAATTGTTAACTTGAATCGGGCAGTATTATTTAAAGACCGTACCTTCCCGGAATTTATCTCCAAGCTGATTACGATTATCCGCAGTAAAAACCAGCATCCGCTTACCCTCCAATTCTCGGAAGAGGATGTTTTACTGAATCAGCAAGATGCCCAGAAGTATTTGCGTGTTCTGCATGAACATGGTGCACTGACTTCCCTGCGTGATTTTGGTCAGTCTATCTATAGCCCAAATCTACTGCAAGAACTGGAACTAGATGGCGTCAGCCTGCATTCCAGCTTAACCCAGATGCTGAATCATGATACTGAAATTGAAGAGTTACAAGAAAAGATTACCAGCTATAACGAAATCAGACCGCTGAATATCCTGATTCGCGAATTGAATGACATGACTTTATTCGCAAATGCCTGGAACGTGGATGCCCGCTTTATTCAGGGGGATTATTTCCAGAAAAAACTGGACCATCTGATTGACGTACAAGACCATTAAGGTGTTGTACCAACCTGTGAAGCTGGAGAAATTTCCTGAATCACAGGCACAAAAAAACGGGCATATTGCCCGTTTTTTTATTTTGGGTATTAACGTTTGATAGAACGTGACATACCAGCAAAACGTTGTTTGAACTTGTCGATACGACCGCCAGTGTCAACGTTCTTTTGCTTACCAGTGTAGAATGGGTGGCAAGCTGAGCATACGTCTAGATAAAGAGTTTCTTTACCAACAGCTGAACGAGTTTCGATTACGTTACCGCAAGAGCAAGTAGCAACTAGTTTTTCGTATTTTGGGTGAATATCGGCGCGCATCGTCGATTACTCCATAAAGATTAAAGAAGGTTTTGCTGTCATCGCAATTGATCACTCTCAAACCTGAGGAAAGCCGAAACCGAAATTCTGGCAGATCAACACCATAACAGACCATTCTTTTGGCCCACCGAGACAGATACCGTCAGAGCTAAGCACAACAAGTTGGACAATATTATACGGCAAACTGATTCAATAAGCGAATTATTCTTGAGCCGGTTCCTCGGGTTCTTTGGCCCAGAGATTAGCCACAACTCCGCAGACCATCAGCTGAATTTGATGGAAAATCATAATTGGTAATACGATCATACCCAATGGCTGTCCAATAAATAGAATCTGTGCCATCGGTACCCCACTGGCCAGCGTTTTTTTGGAACCACAGAAAAATGCCGTTTTCTGGTCGGCGCGGTTAAAGCCCATCCAGCGTGGAATATACAGCGATAACAGCATAACAATCGTCAATAAAACCGAACATGCCAAGAGCAATAACAACAAGGTACTGATGCTGACTTCGTTCCATAGTCCAGCAACCACTGCACTACTAAAAGCACCATATACGACCAGCAAAATTGAACCCTGGTCAAAAACCTTGACGAGCTTTGGCATTTTCATCATCTGAGGATAAACCCAGGGACGCAACACCTGCCCCAAGATAAAAGGAACCAATAGCAACAAGGTAATCTGGATAATGGAAGCAGTCGGATCAAAATCATGTTCGGATTGGCCCAAAATGAAAAATGCCACCAGTGCAGGAGTAATGAACATACCGATCAGATTAGAAAAGGAAGCACTACAGACAGCACCCGCCACATTACCATTGGCCACTGAGGTAAAAGCAATCGACGACTGGACTGTCGATGGCAAGAAACACATAAACAGAAAGCCCCAATATAATTCTTGCCCCAGCATTGGCTGTAAAATCGGCTTGGCCAATAATCCTAAAAGAGGAAACAAGGCAAAAGTCAAAGCAAAGACCAGAGTATGCAGCCTCCAGTGCATAATCCCCTCAACCACCGCTTCACGGGAAAGTTTAGCCCCATGCAGAAAAAACAGGATTGCAATTGCTGCTGTTGTGACCCAACCAAACACCTGGGCTGCCTGTCCGGAGACCGGTAGCAAGCTGGCCAGCAATATCATTACAAATAACAATATTGTAAAACGATCTAATGCTAAGAGCTTAAGCATCTGACTTACTTCCCTTTAAGTTTTATTCTTTGATAAAAAATGCCCAGATATCTAGCGAATTCTGGACATAGTTAGATCGTTTTGCAAGTCCAATAAAAAATGATTTTTCATCTTACTTGCGGTATGGATCAGTTGTTACGTGCATTACTATCCTGCTGGATAAGTTCGATCTTATAGCCGTCTGGATCTTCCACAAAGGCAATCACGGTTACACCGCCTTTCATTGGACCTGCTTCACGAACCACATTACCGCCACGTGCCTTGATTTCCTCACAGGCCTTATAGGCATCATCCACAGCAATGGCAATATGGCCATAAGCATTGCCCAGCTCATAACTTGCCGTGTCCCAGTTATGGGTCAATTCAAGTACGGTATGGTTTTCTTCATCGCCATAGCCCACAAAAGCCAAGGTAAAACGACCCTCTTCGTAATCACGCTTACGAAGCAAAGTCATACCAAGTACCTCAGTATAGAACTTCAAAGACTGTTCCAAATTGCCTACACGTAACATGGTATGTAGCATGCGCATATTAATCCTCCTTATTTACAGAGTGTTGTTGGTGTTCACCGAGCAGTTTTGCGACCCAGACCACCAGAATCAGGATTGGAATACCCATCAAGGTAGTCATCAGGAAGAAATTCGGATAACCAATATTGGTGACTATAGTACCTGAATATCCTCCCAAAATCTTAGGAGTTAGGGTCATCAGGGAACTGAAAATGGCATATTGCACCGCAGTAAAGGACACACTGGTCAGGCTCGACAAGAAAGCAATAAAAGCCGCACCCGCCAATCCAGCAGCCAAATTATCCACGATTATGGCAAAATACAGCCAGGCAGAGCTGTAAGGCTTAATCACTTTCCCCTGTACCTCAACCATATCCGCATCACCCATCTTGAGCGGCTGAATCTCGACATCCAGAGCATTCGTTAAAGTTTGAGTCAAATCCACCATATAGCTGTGCTGCTGGGTCAAAACCACCTGATCTTGCTGCATCAGATTGACACTAATCTGCCTGGTCGCTGAAGCTACCAATTTTTCGGCTGGAATTGCAGCACTAAACGTACCCGCCTCATCCAGTTTGGCATCAAAATTCTGGTCATCTAGCGTCATTACAATTTTTTGCTGATCTTGCAGCGCTGCGCCCGTATATTGTCCGCGTACTACAATGCTATTGTCCTGCTCATTGGCTGTAATAATATTGTCAGTTGTAATAGGCAACAACAGTAATTGTGCCTGCTGAGCTTGGCTTTTAAGATAAGGCATATGCAGTGTCACTGCGGGTATATCCTGATCTTGATACTGAGCCTTGACCATCACAATATCGCTCTGTTCAAGCGCTGCTTTGGGAACCGGAATATTCCAGTAACCGACTTCGTCGGTGTCAACCTGATAATAATGCGGTCCGACCTGCACTTCGACCTGAGCGAGTTTTTCTCCAGATTTAACCAGGCCTATAAAAATCAGATTCGTTGAACAGGCAAGAATAGCACCCACAAACATCAGCTTCATGATGTTCATCTTCTGGGCCAACAATCCGCCAAGAAAACCTCCGAGCAGAGAGAAAATCACCCCATATACCTTGACGGCTTCAGCAATCTGCTCCTTGCTGAAATTTAAATCCTGATAGAACACATTGGAAATTACCCCGGCAATAATATCGGAGACCCGATAAAAGCCAATCAGGAGCAACAGCACCAGCGCCAGTTTTAAGCCATAACGCTCAAAGAAATCGGCCACCGGATTCACCCAGGTTTCATAAGCCATCTGCCTGTTCACAGCGCCCATTTTGACCAGCAAAGCACCCACCCCAAATGCAACTGCAGCGGAGCCAATAAAACGTAAAGCTTCAAAACAGAACAAAGCCAAGCTATCCTGAATAGCCCAGCGCTCTATCATAATGGTGACCAGGTTTCCTGAATACACATAGCTTGAAACAAAGCTGATAACGGCAATAAAAAACACACCAACCAGACGAAAATAGTCGCTACGCTGATAGTCTTTATGAATACGCTCTACTTGTGGCTCACGAATCAATAGTGTGGTCAGAATACCCACCAGCATCACGGCTGCCATCGCCAGATAGGTCCACTTCCAGGCATCATAGATATAATTGCCTTTGGCGGTGCCTAGATAGGCAGCCAGAAACAAAGCCCCTGCTCCAGCCACGATCATCCCGATGCGGTAACCGGCATTATAGGTCGATGCCAGCACGGTCTGCATCTGGGCTTCAGCCAGTTCAATACGATAGGCATCAATGACAATATCCTGGGTTGCCGCTGAAAAGCCGAGCAATACTGCCCCTAGTGCCATTTGCTGTAAATGTGCCTGACCCAATGCTGGATCAGAAAATGCCATAATTGCAATAGCACAGACAATGAGAATCTGGGCAACAAGAAGCCAGGCCCGACGGCGACCCAAGGCTTTGGTTAGAAAGGGTAGTGGTAATTCATCAATCAGCGGTGCCCAGACAAACTTAAAAGAATATCCCAATGCAGCCCAGCTAAAAAAAGTCACGGCACTTTTGCTGATTCCGGCTTCACCAAGCCATAAAGACAAGCTGGAAAAAATGAGAAGAATCGGGACACCGGCTGAAAATCCCAAAAACAGCATGATCAAGGCACGTCGATCCAAAAATGCTGTAAATGCGGATTTCCAATCCGTCGTTTGTGTGGTCATTAGCTTGTTATTTTCCGTGAAAATCAATTGCTGCTATTCAATCCTGTAATACGCCATCTTTCAATAAGATTTATATAATTATCACATTCTGGATTTTTTATTTTTGCCAAAAACGATGCCGCAGCTTGAAATTTTCAAGTAAATCTGTATACCTTAAACCTTATCAACGTAATATTTCGTTTTGGATTTTCAACAGTGACCCAGAGACTCGATCAAATTAATTCTTCTATTGCCACTAACACAACAACAGCCCAACTCTCTAAGCATTCTGAACTAGCAGTCTCAGTATTTGAAAAAAGCGAAATACACCCTACACTTGCGCATACCCGCCTCAGCGCAGAACAACTCACACACATCCCCCAGCTCGAAAAAATTCCGGCTTCTACAAAAAGAATCAAACCCTTAAATAATTTTTTGGGACAGGACCGTGCCCGTGCCTCGGTAGAAGCCGGTATTGCGCTTCCTTATTCAGGCTATAACATTTTTGCTGTCGGCACTGCAGGTCTGGGCAAACGTACCATGGTAAAGCGGCTGCTACAGCAACATGCAAAAACCATGGAGACGCCAAATGACTGGGTCTATGTCAATAACTTCCAGAACCAGCGCCAACCTATTGCCCTGCAACTTCCTGCCGGTCAGGGCCCAAAATTCCAGACAATTTTACATCAGAGCTGGCAGACTATTCTAAAGCAACTGGAACGTCGATTTACTGCGGAAAGCTATCACAACCGGATTGAAATGATTCGCCAGGAAACGGGAGACGAGCAGCAACAGGCGCTCATCGAACTGACCCGTGAAGGCGAAGATCTGGATTTAAAACTGATTACCCGCAACGATGAACATTGCTTCGTGCCTGTCTATCTGAAAGATGACAAGGTTCAGGAGATGTCACAGGATGACCTGAACGCCCTCAGCAACAAGGATCGCGCAGAAATTGCGGCCAATATGCGCTATATGGACAAGAAGCTGGAGCGTCTCGGCCTGCATCTGGGTGATCTGGAAGATGATGCACGTGATCGCGTGCAAATGCTGAACCGTGATATTGCCAAACAGGTCGTTTTACCACGGGTTGAACATATCCTGTCCAAGTTCAAACATGTGGAAGGACTCGAACAGTATCTGAAGCAATATGCCGAAGACATTATTAATAATGTCGAGATTGTACTGGAACAGGAAGAAGATGACTTCACACCTGCGCTTTTCAGTCGTGTACCCGCCCGCTATCAGGCCAATGTCATTGTGTCCCATAAACCCAATGCTGGCGCACCAGTGATTTTTGAAGACTTTCCAACCCATTACAACCTCTTGGGTCATGTAGAACAGCTGACCCAAAATGGCACGATTACCACAGATTTCACCTTAATCCGTCCCGGCTCACTGCATAAAGCCAACGGTGGCTTCCTGATGCTTGAAGCCGAGCAATTACTGGAACAGCCTTATGCCTGGCAGGGTCTTAAACGTGCGCTTAAATCGGGTCATCTGAAGCTTTCTTCTCTGGAACACATGCTGACCCTAACCGGCAGTATTTCGATTGAGCCTGCTGCTATCCCTTTAAATATTAAAGTGGTACTGCTGGCTGAACCAGAAATTTACTATGAAATTCTGGAGCTTGAACCAGAGCTAGGCAGTATTTTTAAAATCCGTGCCGACTTTACCGATACCCTGCAGCGCAATGAAGAAAATGAACAGGCCTATATGCAGCTGATTGCCGATTATGTGCAGTCTGATAAATTATTGCCTTTTGACCGTTCCGCCCTTTCCGCCCTGCTCACTGACTCTAGCCGTCAGGCCGAAGACCAGAGTTCTTTATCCCTGCATGCCTTGACTTTGGGGGACCTGATTCGCGAGGCTCACCATCATGCCTTTCAGGCCGCTGACAAGATGGTCTCTGAAAAGCATATCAACATGGCTCTGGATCACCGCAAATACCGCTTAGGCTATTTACGTGAACTGTACTGGCAGGATCTGACCCGCGGTACTCAACTGATTGAAACCCGCGGTCATCGTCTCGGTCAAATCAATGCCCTATCAGTGATCCATTATGCAGATGTCGAATTTGGCCTTCCTTCGCGTCTGACCGCTTCGGTCTATCAAGGCGGCGGAGATATTCTGGATATTGAACGCAGTGTTGAACTGGGCGGCTCTTTACATGCCAAAGGCGTGTTATTGATGGCTTCATTTCTGAAAGCACATTTCGGCCGTGAACAAACCTTGCATTTTTCAGCCGCTCTGGCCTTTGAACAAAGCTATGGACAGGTCGATGGAGATAGTGCAACCGTTGCTGAACTCTCCGCCCTCATCTCTGCGATTAGTCAATTACCGATTGACCAGTCTTGGGCCATTACCGGCTCCATGAACCAGCTGGGCCAAGTGCAGCCGATTGGTGGAGTGAATGCCAAAATCGAAGGCTTTTTCGACGCCTGTAAACTGCAAGGTCTGACTGGCAAACAAGGCGTAATTATTCCACGTCAAAACATGCAGCACCTGATGTTACGCAAAGATGTGATTACAGCAGTCGAACAAGGTCAGTTTCATATCCATGCCATTGATATCATTGATCAGGCGCTTGAGATTCTGATGGCACGTCCAGTCGGCAAAATGGATAAAAAAGGCCGTTATAGCAAAGACTCGATTTATGCAGCCGTCATGGAACAGCTAGATTATTGGCAAGCCATTGAAGATGGTGCCGAATTTGAGGAAGAGCCAAAGAAAAAGAAAAAAAAGAAGAAGAAGAAAAAAGAAAAAGCCGCAGTAAAGGATATTCAGGCAAAGCAAGACGCTCTTGCAGAAGCACTGGCGGCTGAATCAAAAGATCTGGAAAATTCCGGGCACAAGGCAGAAGAATAATTCTGCCCCCCATTTTCCTTTTACCCACATAAAAAAGCGCTTCTAAAAAGAAGCGCTTTTTTACAGCTGTGAGTTTAATTAAATCAATTAAGCTTCAGGTGCCGGGCTGTACTGTTCAACTAAAGACTTCAATTCACCTTTCTGGAACATATCGAGCATGATGTCACTACCACCAATCAACTCGCCATTGATCCAAAGCTGTGGGAATGTCGGCCAGTTTGCGATTTGTGGCAAAGTTGCACGGATATCCGGATTTTCAAGGATATTCACATAAGCAAATGGACGACCAATTTGACTGAGTGCTTCTACCGCACGCGCAGAGAAACCACACTGTGGAAATTGTGGTGTACCTTTCATATAAAGAAGTACTGCATGTTTAGCAATTTGGTCACGAATTAACGCTTCGGTATCGCGTACTTGTTCAGTCATTGATAAATCCTCAACTAATCTGTCTGGCATTATACCGAAATCCGAGAAAAACAGTATGGCTAATGCAATAAATCCATTTTTATTTACATTTACCCTTTAAATCTGCTCAGGTTTTTGCTTATATAAGTTTTTATTTCCACCTCCACTAAAGAGTCAGTCATGAACAATATTAGTCTCGCTCCGGTGCAAACTGATCAACCTTCTCACTTGATGCCAGTCTTTGGCCGTCAACCGATCAGCTTTATCCGAGGGCGAGGTGCATATCTGTATACCGAGGATGGTACGGAATATCTGGATGCCTTAACCGGTATTGCCGTATGTGGCTTGGGCCATGCACACCCGGTCATTGCTGAAGCGATTGCCGAACAGGCAGCCACCCTGATCCATACCAGCAACCTGTTTGAAGTACCTTGGCAGACTGCTGCAGCCCAAAAACTTGCCGAAGTAGCAGGCATGGAAGAGGTTTTCTTCTCTAACAGTGGTGCAGAGTCTAATGAAGGCGCCATCAAAATTGCGCGTAAATTCGGTCATATGCAAGGCATTGCCAGCCCTAAAATTATTGTAGCCGAGCACTCTTTCCATGGCCGTACCATGGCTACCCTATCTGCAACAGGCAACAAGAAAGTTCAAGAAGGTTTTGGCCCTCTGGTTGAAGGTTTTATCCGTGTTCCTTTTGGCAATATTGAAGCCATTGAAGAAGCAGCGATCAACCATCCTGATATTGTCGCGATTCTGGTCGAGCCAATTCAAGGCGAAGGTGGAGTTAATACAGCTCCGCAGGGCTTTAGCTATCTGGAAGAAATCCGTCAGCTCTGTAACCAGCACCACTGGTTGATGATGCTCGATGAAGTTCAGACCGGAAATGGCCGTACAGGAAAATATTTTGCCTATCAGCATACCAATATTATTCCAGATGTACTGACCACAGCCAAAGGTCTGGGCAATGGCTTCCCGATCGGTGCTGTCATGACCCAAGGCCGTGGTGTAGGCGTTTTAACTGCGGGTAATCATGGCTCGACTTATAGTGGGACCGCCTTAGGCTCACGTGTGGTTTATACCATTATCGATATTATGCAAAAAGAAAATATCGTGGAAAATGCAGCGGAAAAAGGTGCTTATATTGTTGAACAGCTACGCACCCAACTTGCAGCCCATAACGTGACCGTACGCGGTTTTGGCCTTATGATTGGAATTGAATTACCGAAAGCGTGTGCCGAGCTGGTGGATATTGCACGTGATGAATACAAGATGATCATCAATGTAACCGCAGGAAATGTCGTGCGTCTGTTGCCTACCCTGAATATCACTCAAGAACAGGCAGACCAGCTGGTGGAGCGTCTGGTTAAAATGATTAAAGCTTATCTAGCTTAAGACAGATAAGCTTTAAACCAAAAAAGCCGCTTTCTAGCGGCTTTTTTTATAGTCTGGATATTTATGAGGCCACTTGTAACACGCGTCCCCCAGCAATCTGGCTAAAATATTGTTTCAGTGTATCAATGCAACGAAGCGTTTTGGTCGGCTGTTGTTCTCGTTTCGGCATGACGGCATAAAGTGTCAGTGGTGGAAGCTTCCATTCAGGCAACACTTCAACCAGAGAACCATTCATTAAGTCTTTTTTTCCATCCAGATATAAAATCTTGGCAATGCCATTTCCCTGTAAACACATGGCTTTGGCAACCTGACCATTGTTGGTGCTAAATCGTGAATTTAGCTCAAACTCCACCTGTTCTGCGCTATGAATATGCTTAAAATAGAAGCGCTGATACTGCTTGAAATGAGTCAGTGGCAACATATCATGAGTTTTCAGATCTTCAGGACGTGAAATGACTGACTTTTGATTAATATAACTTGGTGCAGCAACCAGAATCTGTTCAATCTGGATCAATGGTACAACCTGCAGGTTCGGGTCGTCCTGATTCTGGTCAAATTTCAGGGCAATATCGATACGCCCCTCCAACAAATCAACCTCATGACTGCTTGTATCCAGATGAACCCTCAGACCACGATGAGCAGACATCCAGTGGGAAAGTGCAGGAATTACATGATTAGCGCATAATTCTGGCAAGGAGGCAATGCGAAGTTCACCTACCAGATCATCACGTAACTCATCTATGCGAACTTTGCCACGCTCTGCAGCCGATAGCATTTCTTGGCAACTGTGGAAAAATGCTTGCCCCACTTCAGTCAAACTTAATTTTCTTGTCGAACGATTTAAAAGTATAACTTCCATATCTTGTTCTAATGAGCGAATTTGTTGACTCACAGCACTGGTCGTGATCCCTAACTCACGAGCAGCCCCGCTAAACGAGTTCTTTTCCACAACGCAAGCAAAGACGCCCATTGCCCGAAGTTGATCTAACATAAATTTCCCTCTAAACTTATGAGATGCCTCATCTTTTGATAAAAGCAACTCATTGTATTATACGGTGAAATTTGCGCTTTGCATTATTTATTTAATTATTTGGTAAAACTGCTGTCGGATTAATCGGCTTACCATCTAAACGTACCTGGAACTCAAGCATGGTACGGTTGGTACCTGTTGATCCCATTTCTGCAA
This sequence comes from Acinetobacter sp. S4400-12, assembly GCF_024129495.1. Classification (NCBI taxonomy): domain Bacteria; kingdom Pseudomonadati; phylum Pseudomonadota; class Gammaproteobacteria; order Moraxellales; family Moraxellaceae; genus Acinetobacter; species Acinetobacter sp. S4400-12. Next base: position 86,749 of record NZ_JAMXYB010000007.1, read on the forward strand.
TTTTCTGACCGGCTGTTACATTTTGACCACTTTTCACGTTTAATTTACTGTTATGTGCATAAGCGGTGATATAGCCATTAATATGCTTGATCAGTATCAGATTGCCATATTCTTTTAAGCCATCGGCTGCATAGACGACCTGACCATCAGCTGCTGCCATCACCGGATCACCCATTTGGCCGCCATAACGGGTGCCTTTGATATTTGCATCCAGATCATAGGCCTGCAAAATTGGACCATTTGACGGTTTTACCCAACGCAATCCAGCCGCGGTAGATACCGCAGTTACCGGTGTAGGACTTATGCGTGGAGTGGTCTGTACAGTGGTGCTGACTGAAGGCGCCGGTGTCGGTGTAGGTACTGCAATAGTTTGACGCTGGATAGGTGCAGCTTGGGTAACAGGCTGAGCCGTTGTACGACGTGCGGCATTCTTTTTCAGGCGGATCGACTGTCCTACATAGATGCGGTATGGCGGAGCAATATCATTCATTTCTGCAATACTGATATAGTTCAGGCCATAACGTGTCGCAATACCGCTCAAGGTATCCCCAGAACGAACCGTATAAAAGTCAGGAGCTGTAGCATAGCGAGCCGGATTATTCACCTGAGGCTTGGTTGCACAACCTGTCATAATGATTGCGGATGCCGCTGCGATCGATAAAACCAGGGTTTTCATCAAGGTGGATGTTGAGGCTATCGCGAAGCTTTTCGTTGACACCAAGGACATTATCTTCCTCTCTAAACATTTATACGGTTGCAAAATTGCGTTAAGAGTAGCAAAGTTTTACTGCAATATACTTGCAATAGTTATTTTTTCACAAAGTTATAACACTTATAGAAGGTTTTCAGGCAGCTGGGCCTGTAAGTCGTGCAAGACTGCGTAGTTTGTGGCATCTATCTGGATAGGCGTGATACTAACGTAGCCGTTTGCGACTGCGAAAAAGTCAGATTCGATCTCGGTCAGGCCTTTTTTTGGCTCTGCAACTGCCTCACCTGCCAGCCCAATCCAGTAGACCTGACGCCCACGCGGATCCACATGACTGCTAATGGGCTTGGATTGTGAACGACGGCCCTGATAGGTCACCTTGGCACCTTTTAAAAGGGCTATATCCGGAATATTAATATTAAAGATATGTCGCTCCGGTAAGACGGGCAGACCCTGTGCAATAAAATCACGTACCCAGGTTGCCGCAACCCGGTAATCTTCAGAAGATTCATAGCCACGGACATTGGCACCACATAGCGAAACCGCCAGTGCAGGATGCTTGCTCAGTCGCCCTTCCAGGGCCGCCCCTACAGTACCTGAATAAAGCACATCATCTCCCAGATTTGCCCCGCTGTTAATGCCGCTGACGACCAGATCAAATTCAAGATCGAATAAACCGTTCATGGCCAGATAGACACAATCTGCAGGCGTACCGTTGACCGCCCAGACATCAGGAGAAATCTGGATCGGCCGGAGGGGACGGTCCAAGGTCAGCGCACTGGAATAGCCGCTACGTTCATTTTCAGGTGCCACCACCACCACACGCCCTAAAGCACTCAAAGCCCGTGCCAAAGCCTGAAGACCAGGGGCAAACACACCATCATCATTTGAAATCAATATATTCACAAAAAATCTCGTTATGCCAGAAAATGACTCGTTAGGACATTTCATTGTATTCGTTCAGGAATTATATATATTTGTGGCCTTACATCCACCTTTAATAAATCTGGTTCATCATGATGAAAAAAAAATCTTTATCAGGGGTAGCATTGTGCTTTAGCGCACTTTTTTCTCACTCAGTACTTGCAACGACTGATCTGACCACCGAAGAAAGCAATACAATCATTAAAGAAGATATTGCCGCAGCACAAGTCATGGCTGAGGTATGCCCTGCCATTATTGGTAAAAATGCAACATTTGACAGCGTAATTCAGCAATTGATCCAAACCTATCTTGGGGAATACTCGGTTAAAGGCATGACCTATTCAGCGCTTCAGGCCGATTCAGAATATAAATCTTTACTGAAAGAAGCACGTGACGGTGCAAAACAGTCTTCTCAGGAAGAACAACAAACAGTTTGTCAGGAAATTCTTGACCATCAAGGTTGAGCCCAGTTTTAGGATCCTAAATAAGACGGTGCTTACATCGTCTTATTTTTCTTACAGATATCTTCACAATTCTACAGCTTCACTACATTTTCATACTTTTCAATTCAAAAAATAGGTTTAAGCTAGGCAAATTATTGTTCTAAAGCTGATTTTTGAGTTTTCAATGAAAAAGACCTTATTTAAAACCTTCTCTTTGTGCGCCATTTCTGTGGCAACTTTTCTGGGCACTTCCGCAAATGCTGCTGATGAAAATATTGAAGTTACACCCGTTCAATCTGTGACTCCGCATGAACTTGCTGCGATTTATGTCTTATCTGAAATCTGTCCAGGCATGGTCAAGGACAAAGCCAAATTCAACCAGGGCTATAACAAGCTGGTGGCTGAATATTTACCAGGTCAGAAAAATCCGGTAGAGAGCTTAAATCAATTGAGCAAACAGGCAGATTTTCGCCATATTCTGGCCGAAGCCAAGACCGATGCCAAAAAGGCCGGTAAGAAAAAAAATCAAGTGATTTGTGATGAATTAACTGCCTACAGCAATTAAATCATTTTTCTTGCAGCTACTTACAATACTTTTAAAATAACCCCGGGTTTCCCATAGAAGTCAGCCTAGCTTTGTCCTAAAATGCTAGGCTCTTTTGTGCCTACATCAAGATATTGGAACCCACTAGAAATGACCCAAAAAACCGCTCTTGCTGCATTATTATTAATTCCTAGTTTCAGCTTTGCAGCAACTGTCTTATCTGCACCACCAGAATTGAATAATAAATCTTATGTGCTAATGGACTTCGAGACAGGGCAAATTCTCGCTGCAAAAAATGAAAATGAAAAACTTGCCCCGGCTTCAATGACCAAGATGATGACCAGTTATCTCATCGAACAGAAGTTATTAAGCGGTGAGCTGACTGAAAATGAACAGGTTCGTATGAACGAATCTGCCTGGTGCCGTGGGAGTAGCACCGAGTCATGTATGTATGTGCCCTTAAATGGTACCGCGACTACACTGGAAATGTTACGCGGGATTATTATCCAGTCCGGTAATGATGCTTCTAAGGCGATGGCTGAACATATTGCAGGGAACGAAGGTACCTTTGCACATATGATGAATCAGGAAGCGAAACGTATCGGCATGGTCAATACCAGCTTTGTGAACTCAACCGGTATGCCAGCAGAAGGTCATTATTCAACTGCAAAAGATATGGCGATTTTGGCACAGCACATTATTAAAGACAGCTCAAAATACTATCCAATTTATTCAGAAAAAGAATTTACCTTTAATGGCATCAAACAGGGTAACCGTAATGCCCTGCTCTATACAGATCCAAGTGTGGATGGCTTAAAAACCGGCCATACCGATGAAGCGGGTTTCTGTTTAACCACCTCTGCCAAACGCGGACCAACTCGCCTGATCTCGGTGATTTTTGGTGCGCCATCAATGCAAGAACGTGCCTCACAGACACGTGACTTGCTGGCTTGGGGTTATGCCAACTTTGAAACCAAAAATGTTCAACCCGCCAAGCAGGTGTTGGCTAAGGCCAAAGTCTGGTTTGCAAAGGAAGATGAAGTTCAGATCGGTCTTGCAGAAAACTTTAATGTGACTATGCCTAAAGGTCAGGCTAATGCCATTAAAACCCAGTTGGTCGTTCAGCCTAAACTGACCGCACCTTTACAGCCAGGTCAGGTCGTGGGGAAATATGTAGCGACTCTGGATGGTAAAGTCATTTCAGAAAAACCGCTAGTTGCTTTAAATGCGGTTGAAGAAGCAGGCTTCTTTGCACGTATGCTCGACCATATCAAACAGTTCTTCAGCAACCTGTTCTAAGTCAAACATTCCGTCTTAGACGAAAGCCAAAGCATTCATTCAGATGGATGCTTTTTTGTTCTATACTCTTCATGTTTTTTAATAAGCCTCGGACCCCGCAATATGCACCCAAATATTCGCCCTTATTTAAACACTCGCCCACAGATCGATACTTCCTGCTATATCGATCCCATGAGCATTGTGGTCGGTGATGTGGTATTGGCTGAAAATGTCTCAGTATGGCCTTTTGCGGTGATTCGTGGTGATGTGAACTCGATTCGAATCGGTAAAAACTCCAACGTTCAGGATCATGCCATGCTGCATGTCAGCCATAAAAAAGCTGACAAACCAAATGGTTCACCTTTAATTATTGGAGAAGATGTCACGATTGGCCATCATGTGACTCTACATGGCTGCACCATTGGCAACCGCGTCCTCATTGGCATTAACAGTATTATTCTGGATGATGTGTTAATTCCTGATGATGTCATGATTGGTGCAGGAACGCTGGTACCGCCCGGCAAGGTACTGGAAAGCGGCTGGTTATATGTGGGCAGCCCTGCCAAAAAAGCCCGTCCACTAACTGAAAAAGAATTGGCTTTTTTATCCTATTCCGCACAGAATTATGTCAAGGTATCGACTAACTACTTGAACCAAACTTGAGCTTCTCTATCCATCATACATAAAAATTGGCTTAAAAAATAAAAGGACGAGAGGCACCGCTTGGGCTACCACACCAAATGCACTGCTCTAGTCCTTGGGTGCGATAGTAGTCAATTACTCTGTGTTGATGCTTTTTTCTCAAACAGCAGCATTGCTATATGTAAGTGGTTCTCAAGTTAGGGTTTGTTAACCTTTCATAAAGGCAGCCAAATATAAATACAAGCTAAAAAAAACCGCACTTTAATAATTTCGCTTTAGCTGATCATACCGAGTAGCCATACCTCTAAGCTGTTTTAAGCTTGCAAAGCTATTGTCAACTAAAGGCCTCATTTCATATACATACCGATCTATATTTTTACCGCCAGACTTCGAGTGAATTCTTCCCGAAACATTCATTTAAATTTGAATATATTGATTTTTTCTCTTAGTGAGTTTCCATCATAACTTTTATCAGCAATAATATCAGTTTCTGCCACTCCCCAACAAACAACCAAAACAGGAGAAACTTGGACCTTATAGCTTGTCTCATCCCCAATGATAATTCTAGGATTACCATTTAAATCGACTCCTAAATGAATTTGAGCACTGTCTCCACCGATACTTTTGAAATACCTTGATTTTGAATGCCCGTAGCAGACTGATGTGTGCGCCTAGCTTGCACCAATAAATATCCACTCTGAAGCAACGTCAGAGGAAATTAAATAGTTTGAATAGTTTATTTTTGACCATCGAGAAAACTGCTTGAATATTATATTGGATTTCCTAAAGGCGGTAAGTAAATCTCACCAAGACTAACCTAGTCAAATCGGATAAAAAATAGTTTCAATAAAATTTCATTCGGTATAAAGACAAAAATTAAGAAAAATAGTTCTTAACTTAGACCGCGTTGATGTCAGCATGGTATGAGGTGTAATGAGTGTAAAATCGGGTTAGCGATTGATTGTACTATCTCGCTATTTTTTGGGAAAAGAATATCTATAGATCCGACACTACAACATCAAATTTTTTTATAGGTTTAAAATTAATACTTATAAAAAAACCTCTCAATAGAGAGGTTTTTTTATTTCAGATTCGATTAACGATTGTTTTCGTCGTCTGAAGAATCTTCAAATTTCGAGTCATTCTCAAAGCCTGTGCCTTGAGCACCAAAGCCTGCGCCTTGACCACCAAAGCCCGCGCCTTGACCACCAAAACCGCCAGCACCCTGACCGAAGCCACCTTGGCCACCGAAACCACCTTGGCCACCGAAACCGCCAGCACCTTGACCGAAGCCGCCTTGACCACCAAAGCCGCCTGCGCCTTGACCACCAAAGCCACCTTGACCACCAAAGCCACCCGCGCCTTGACCACCAAAGCCCGCACCTTGAGGACCAGCAGGTGCACCAGCAGGACGTGGATTACGTGCAGGAACTACAGTTGAAATTGCATGTTTGTAAACCATTTGGCTTACTGTATTTTTTAATAAAACAACATATTGGTCAAAAGATTCAATATGACCTTGTAATTTGATACCGTTTACCAGGAAGATAGAAACAGGAATACGTTCCTTACGAAGAGAATTCAGAAACGGATCTTGTAAAGTTTGACCTTTAGACATGTTATAACTCCAAAAAAAATTAAAAATCAGCGCAAAAAACTATCTCTATTTTTCAATTAAAAATTATAAAAAAGATAGTCTCTAAATTTTGCTTTATCCGTGACAGTTTCGCAAGTCTTCTTGGGCCTGCTCGAGCGTAAAATATGTAGTAAATTTATGCTTTTCTTGCAAAGATCTCAACCAGGTATATTGACGTTTTGCAAGTTGTCGTGTTGCGAACAAAGCCTTATCTTCCATTTCTCGTTGTTTTTCGCTACTTATATTGCCATTTTTTAAGAATTCTATGGCCTGACGATAACCGACTGAACGCATTGACGGTAAATTATCATCAAAATCGTATTTTCCCATTAACTCCTTAACTTCATTCAAAAATCCGTTTTTCCACATTAATTCAAGCCGTATCTCAATACGTTTGTGCAATTCTACCCGATCTGGCATCAGGGCATAATTATGGAAACTGTAACGATATGGTTGATTTTTTGGTTGTTCTGCTTGTAGTTTTGTAATCGGCTCACCTGTCAGCCTAAAGACTTCCAAGGCACGGATGATGCGCTGTTTATCACTTGGCTTGAACTTTTGTCCAGCGACCGGGTCAACCCGACACAATTCTGCATAGACGGCCTCCCAGCCTTCACGTATAGCCTGATCTTCAATCTCAGCACGAACCGTATAGTCTGCACTTGGCAAATTATCCGACAACCCCTCTAATAGCGCCTTAAAATACAGCATAGTGCCACCCACTAAAATCGGAGTCTTGCCACGGGCATGAATCTCATCAATCAGTTTGCAGGCATCTTCGACAAAGTTTGCCGCAGAATAGACTTCCAGCGGACTAATAATATCGATCAGATGATGCGGATAACGCGCCAGTTCCTCTTTTGAGGGCTTGGCTGTACCAATATCCATCTCCCGGTAAACCAAGGCTGAATCAACTGAAATCAGTTCAAAATTTCCTTGCTCATAAAGTTCACATGCCAAAGCAGTTTTACCGCTTGCAGTTGGTCCCATTAAATTGATGACCGGCAGTTGATTGGACATGTAAGACTACTCTCCCCGAGCAAAAAGTTTATCAAGTTGAGCCAATGGAAAAGCTCGCCAGGTTGGACGACCATGATTACATTGACTCGCAAATTCAGTGTGTTCCATCTGACGCAATAAAGCATTCATTTCAGATAGACTTAAAATACGATGGGCACGTACTGCACCGTGACAAGCCATGCCTGCCAGAATCTGGTCACGTTTCTGCAATAAGCCCTGCGCCTGATCATTGGGATCAAGGTCATTAAGAAGTTCAGGAATCAAGGCATCAAAATCGGCTTTGTGCAAAATGGCCGGTACACCACGTACAATCACCTGCTCATCACCATACTGATCAATTTCCAGCCCCAGACGTGCCAGCTGATCTCTCAGCTCATCAATCCGCATGGCCTGCATCCGGCTGATATTCACGACTTTAGGTATCAGCAATTGTTGTGACATCCAGAATTCCGGCTTGTCCCAGGCCATTTTCATCTGTTGCAGCAAAATACGTTCATGTGCCGCATGCATATCCACAATAATCAGGCCTTCGATATTCTGTGCCAGAATATAAATGCCGTGCAGCTGGGCAATGGCAATGCCTAAAGGGTGTTCATCGACTTTGCTTTGCAGATGAGTCTGAAAGCTATCGCCAACAGACGCATCGGTAACAGTATCAAGCTCTCGCAAGGGTGCCAGATAGCTTTTTAAGGCATTATTGAGTTGCTGTGAACCAGTATAAGATTTACTGTAATCTGGCGCATAATGCACAGTTTGCGGCCGTGAGGATTCAAAATCTGTCAGTATATCCAAAGGTGCATTTTCGTCCTGAACAGGAACAGTGGACGAGTGAGCTGGCATTTGGGCTGTCACTGACTGGTGCAGGCTGAATTGCTCCTGATAGCGTGGTTGAGATGCACTCGCCACAGCTTCACCTTCAGTCTTCATTGCCTCTGACAGATCAGCACTCGCCGTCTGGAACTGTGCCAAGGTTTCCTTGGCATAATGCCGTACAAACTCATGCACTTCACGCTGGTTCAGAAAACGTATTTCATGCTTGGTCGGATGCACATTGACATCAATACTTTCCGGGTCAATTTCCAGAAACAGTAAATAGGCCGCATGCTGATGACCATGCAGAATACCGTCATACGCCATACGCAAGGCATGGGAAATGGTCTTATCCTTGACAATCCGCCCATTCACATAGACATATTGCAGATCAGCCTGTGCACGTGCATCAGAGGGATGACCGAGCCAACCCGATAAACGCATGTTAATACTATCCGCATCCATCCAGTAAGCATTTTCAGTAAACTGGCGGCCAAGTAACTGCTGCACCCGCTGAAAGCGTAATGCGCCACTGTCTGCCACTGGCAGATTCAGTTTGATGCTGTCATTGTGTTCCAGAACAAAACGGATATTAAAATGGGTCAACGCCATACGGCGGACAATTTCTTCAATATGCCCAAATTCGGTTCCAGGCTTTTTCAGAAATTTACGTCGTGCCGGTACATTAAAGAATAAATCCTGCACCCGGATCTGGGTGCCTTTAGGCGCCGCGACCGGCTGAATTTCCTGATGTTCAAACGCGGTCCCATTGACTTCGACCTGATAGCCAATGCCGTCTTCATTCTGGCTACTGGTCAGACTTAAACGCGATACAGCAGCAATCGATGCCAAAGCCTCCCCACGAAATCCGAGACTGTTAATGGCATGCAGCTCTTCCGCAGTCTGAATTTTACTGGTCGCATGACGCAGCACAGCCAATGGCAAATCTTCATGATGGATACCACGTCCATTATCAGTGATTTCAATCAGTGTACTGCCGCCCTGTTCCACCCGGATCAGCAGCTCGGTTGCTCCTGCATCAATTGAGTTTTCCAGTAATTCCTTCACCACAGATGCGGGACGTTCAATCACCTCTCCCGCTGCAATCTGGTTGGCAAGTGCCGGATCAAGTGCACGGATACGGCGTATACTGAGATCATGAACCATGTGAAAATTCGCGCTCCAAAGCCTGTTTTAATGCCAGATTAGATGAAATCAAACTCACAGTACGTGTAAGTTCATCTTCGGATTTTAAAATTTCAATAATTAAATCTGCCTGTGGAATTTCATCCCCACCTTTAGATGGCCATTCAAATAAAAATAACGCATTCGGCGTTTCCAGATAATCTCGAATGCCCATCAATTCAAGCTCATAAGGGTCATTTAGACGATACAGGTCAAAATGAAAAATATCCTGCTCATTAATTTGATACGGCTCGACCAAAGTATAGGTGGGGCTTTTTACCGAGCCTTTGTGGCCAAGCTGCTGCAAGTAATAGCGCGTTAATGTAGTTTTCCCTGCCCCCAAGTCACCAATCAAATAGACAACACCAGCAGGAAAGGTTTCTGCCAGAACTTTGGCCAATTTTCGGGTATCTTCTTCATGATTTAAAGTGACATTCAAGGAATAAGGCATATTACTCACGACATGCGATAAAAGAATAATTATGATAGCATCGCAGCACTTTAAAAGCCTATTCACCTCTGTGAGAAACTGTGTTTTTTCACAGCATCTGTTTTAATAAGAGAGCTTGCGACCTAATCATGCATTCGCCTGTTGATTTTAAGCCACCTATGCTGAATGGCGTAAGTGCGAGTAAAGTTTTTTTGCAAGCTGTTTCCCCCCGTCCTGCGACCATTTATGCTTATTTATGTCAGCAGTTCCGGCACATCGAACCCCGCGAATGGCAGTCCCGCTTTGAGCTCGGTCTGGTGTATGACGCTCAGGGCCAAGTCTTAACGGTAGAGAGTCCCTTTCAGCCCAACACGCACTGTTTTTACTATCGCTTTTTGGCTTATGAAGCCCATGTTCCCTTTCAGCATCAGATTCTGTTTGAAAACGAACATCTGCTGGTGGTCGACAAGCCACACTTTTTGACCATGAGTCCCACCGGACAGTATGTACAGGAAACGTTACTCGTCCGGCTAAAACAGCAGACCGGAAATGAGCATCTTAGCCCGATTCACCGACTGGACCGTGAAACTGCCGGAGTTGTGCTGATTTCCAAATGTGTAGAATCGCGTGGTGCCTATCAGCAGATGTTTGCGACCCGGCAAGTACAAAAAACCTATCATGCGATTGCCGCTTATCGTCCTGATTTAAACTTCCCGATGACTTTAAGCCTGAAAATGGAAAAAGGGCAGCCTTTTTATACCATGCAGATCGTTGAAGGTGAGCCAAATAGTGAAACGCTTATTCAACTGCTAGAACACAAAGGGCAATGGGCGAAATATGAACTGCACCCCCATACCGGAAAACAGCATCAGCTGCGCGTCCATTTGAATCATTTAAATATCCCGATTCAACATGATCCTTTTTATCCCGAAGTGGTGCATAAAGCTGAATATGACTTTTCCCAGCCTTTAAAACTGCTTGCCAAACAGCTCCAGTTTAAGGATCCGCTCACAGAACAACAGATGAGTTTTAGTTCAAAATTTGAATTGACACTGTAAATCGCTTGTCATTACAGATTATTTTCTAAAATCGGTCGCTTTAAGATTGAAATTCAACATTAAATGATTAGAATAAATGCGAAAAGTTAAGTAATTTAAAGCTTTGAAAATATTATGAGAAAAACTGAAGTCTATCAAATTCGCCTGGATTCCCAAGAAAAGAAACAGGCTTTTGCAGTATTTAAGCAATTAGGGATTACACCCGCTCAGGCAGTGCGGCTGTTTTTTAAACAGGTTGTTATTACCAAGTCAATTCCTTTCTCCATCGAGAACCAGAATATCGATCTGGAGCAGCTGATTAAATTGCGCAAACTGAAGCAAAATGAACTGAGAGCAGAGCAAGCCCTTCATCCGGTTACTACTGCTCAGGCAGCAGATCATCAAGAACTGGTTGCAGATGATGATCATCTTGATTTATTTGAAGAACTTAATGCAATTTTGGGTGAAAGCGACAAAATTTAACATTGTTGCACTTAGGAACAATTCTTAAGTCCCTCCTCTGGCTAATTTCGCTATGCTTTATGCTAATGATCAAGCAAAATTAGCATGGAGTAAGCCAATGATTGTACGACGTGCCCAGTCGGAAGATCTGCATAATCTGGCTGTTTTATTTGATGAGTATCGCCAGTTTTATGGTGCTTCTTCCAATTTCGATCTTTCCCATCAATTCCTGAAACAGCGTTTTGAAGATGGTCAAACCGTTATTTTCATTAATACTAAAGATGAGGCCTTAATTGGCTTTATTGTGCTGTATTTAGGTTTTTCCTCAGTTGCCTGTTCCACTTATTATATTTTGGATGATGTTTATATCAGCCCGGCTTATCGCCGTCAGGGCGCAGCCAAACAGTTGATTGATACAGCAGTTTTATTTGCCAAACATCAACAGGCCTTAAGAATCAGTCTGGAAACCCAAAAGAACAATTACCAGTCCCACCACTTGTATGAATCCATGGGATTTGTTAAAGATGATGAGTTTCAGACTTACCACTGCTTTTTAAAATAAACCTTTTAACTTGAGCTTGTTATTCTGAACGGAATTTTGCCTGAGCCACCTGTTCTTCGGTCAAATAAATCCATTCCCCATCCCCCAAGTCATTACATGCCAATGCCCCAATCTGGGCACGATGTAGCTGCTCAACTTTATTTCCCACTGCAGCCAGCATACGCTTAACCTGATGATACACCCCTTGATGAATGGTCATTTGTAAACGTTTTTCATCCAGACGACTGATATGGGTCGCTGCAAAGATACCTTTTTCATTTCTTAGCTCAACTCCCTGTTCCAGCTGCTGAATCTGCTCCGTTGTAATCGGATCGGCTGTGGTCATCTGATAAACCTTTGCCACATGCTTTTTCGGGTGCGTCAGGGCTTGCAGAAACTGACCATCATCTGTCAGCAGTAACAGCCCGGTGGTATCCTGATCCAGACGACCCACACATTGCAGGCCGCGATTCAACAGAATGTCGTCAAACAGGTCAAAAACACTGAAGTGATGTGTGGCCTGATGGGAACATTCATAGCCTTGAGGCTTATTTAAAGCGATATAGACTTTTTCCCGGTAGCGATGTTCATGACCATAGACACTAAATATAAGGTCTTGCAGATTGAGCTTATATTTGGGTTCATCGATGATTTCTCCCTGAATTGAAACAGCACCATTCTTAATTAGTTGCTGGCAATGCTTACGTGAACCGAAACCTTGTGATTGCAACATTTTCTCTAATAGCATCTGTTTGAACCTGCTTAAACGGGAGATAGGCGCATTCTATACTGAAATTCCATCAAGATTCTGCGCTGTCCGGTTTTTCTCCCCCTCTCAGGTTAAAAAGCCTATAATCCTGTGAAGTTTCATTTTTCTATCTCTTATGTCCCAACTTGATTTAAACCTGATTGTTCTTTTGGTTTTACTGGCTTGCGGTATATTTAGCCATAATAGTGCAGTGACCATTGCTGCAGCGGTGCTGATTGTACTTAAAATTACGCCACTGCATGACCTACTTCCTTATGTTCAGCAGCACGGGCTAAATATCGGGATTATTATTTTAACGATTGGCGTATTGGCCCCGATTGCGAGTGGAAAAATTCCTGGGGAAAGCATTCTGAAATCTTTTCTTAGCTGGAAATCTTTACTGGCGATTAGTATTGGTCTTTTTGTGGCCTGGCTCGGTGGACGTGGGGTCAAACTGATGGCAAATCAGCCAGATGTAGTGGCCGGCCTGTTGATTGGTACAGTCGCAGGTGTAGCTGTCCTGCGTGGCGTACCGGTGGGACCATTGATTGCAGCCGGAATTTTATCGTTATTGATTGGAACCAGATAATGGGAGTGAATTCGCATCAAGTGTAACAAAGCGTAATCTAGGAAAAAGAAGATGTTTTGAAACATCCCTGTTGTAGCTTCCTGGCATATCCATTTATCGCAGCCATGTACTCAATAATTTCCGTTCCAAAGCTTAAGCAGTCACCTATTAGAATAGTTTTAAGCCCTTTGGATAAGCATTTCAATCCGGTAGTTTTTTCCCACAATGTGGACAATAAGCATAGTGTTCCCGCTCTTGCTGTAATGCTTCTTCGCGTTGCTCACGCATCAATTGAAAAATAATATCCTGCGTCTGCTCCATACTCAGCCCGACCTCTTTGCGAATATTTTCAATTTTCTCTTGATCAATCAATAAATCGATTTCAGCATTTTGTAATAATTCTCTAAACTTTAATTCCAGATTTTGTTTACGTTGTTCTAGCTCATGCGTTAAACCCGTGGCTAAAATACCCGCCGGCAACGCGGCTAACCCTACCCCTAAAATGGTAATAAGTGCACCTAAAAAACGCCCTACAGGCGTAATAGGGGTCACATCTCCATACCCCACAGTGGTGAGTGTGACCACCGCCCACCACATAGAAGCCGGAATTGAAGTAAATACCTCTGGTTGCGCCTTGCTCTCAACCACATATATACAGGCGGCTGCCATGACAATCATGATGCTCAAAATAAATACGACTGCCTGAAAAGAACCTTTTTCACGTTCAATCACGCGCAAGAGAATTTGCAAGGACACAAAATACCGTGTCAACTTTAACAGTCGTAACAGCCGTAAAATTCTGAGAAAACGTAAGTCGATCGGCACCCAAAAATTGATATAAGCCGGTAGAATGGCTAATAAATCAATCATTGCTCCACCGCTTTTTACCCAATTCAGGCGATTCTTCCATGCACTTTCAAAGGGACTCTCTTCGGCGATAGACCAAAAACGCAAGAGATATTCAATGGAAAAAACTAGAATAGAAAAATATTCAAATAAATCAAAAAACAACGAATAAGATTGATAAATATCATTTACTGATTCCAATAATACGGCGCTGGCATTACTAATGATCAGTAAAATTAAAAAATAGTTAATGATCCGGCTAAATTTTGTTTCGTATTCTTCATTATGTAAATTGTTATAAACGAATTTTCTGAGTGAGTACCACGTGGTAAATACCATATTCGTGCAGATTGTGATTGAGAGTACTTTCTATTTTAATCTGTTAATTCAAGTTGAAAAAGATGGAATGCCGGATAAATGATAAAGTATTCATCAAACATCCATCTTCAGTACTTCACGCAAGGTTATTCAACAAACAGTAAGGCCAGACGCACCTGATCATAGCCCATCCGCGGACTGGTCAGCTCGACAATCGGGCGTAATTTAATACTGCCATCATCATTAAAATGATCAGAGTTTTGGCGTTTAGTCAGACGTTTATAAATCTTGCGCACTTGCTCAACCACTTCTTCCCCCGGATGAGCGATTGAAATATCCAGTCCTCGTTCCTTCTGCAAACGGCCCAAATGATTAATAATGGTTGCAGGCGTCAGACCACGTTCTGTCGCAATATCAGCAATTTCATAGCCTTCTTCAAACAGTTCACGGGTTTCATCCAGCGTGGCAGCAGTATAATTGGTTTTAGCGCCACTTTTGGCAATTTTCCTTTCATTACGCTGAATTTCAGTTTCATTCAAGGTTCCGCCGCAGTGACGAATAAAGGCCTTATGCTGAGTAGTCAAATCGACATGGGAAAAATTGGCCTCGGCTTCATCAGACAGTTCCTGAAAACGGCGATCTGCTTTAATCGCCAAACTGTCAAGCTCTAAAGCCTGTTCATTAAAACCTTTCAGGCGTAATCCACTTAAAGTCTTTAAACGTGACAGCGCCACATAGCCCTGCCCTTTTTCAAAGGTATGGTTGAGGTCAATTTCAGCCGCCTCTAATGTCATGCCTTGAGATTTATGAATGGTAATGGCCCAGGCCAGACGTAAGGGAATCTGCTGGAAACTGGCAATGGTTTTACCCGCTTCATTATCGACCGACCAGGTTTCAGGCTCAACAAGCAAGGTGGTTCCATCGGTGAGTTTCACTTTAGGCAGAATGCCATATTCATCATCATCTTCAAAACCAATGACTTCCCCCAAACTGCCGTTGATATAACCCATATCAAAGTTATTTTTCACGAACATCACTTTGGCATGTTTTTTCAGGGTTAAAGCCTCGGGGGCTCTCACGGATGATTTTAAGGTTTCAATCAGTTTTTCATTTCCATCACACTGCGCATCGAACTGCCGTGGCTCCTGATCAATTTCATTCAGATGTTTAAAGTTAATACTGTCCACATCCATGTTATGGGTATACAGACGCGTATAAGTCTCGCCGATTTCTTGCTGACGTGTGCTATGCAGGGCGGCCAGATGCTCCTGCGTAATGGCCTGAGCACGAATCGCATTTAAAATATCATTCAGATAATCATTGCCCTGACGATGCTGCTCAGTCAGATAACACACCCGAAACTTGGCTTCGACCCAAGCTTCAGACATAAAACAGAATTTGTCCCGATTACGCTCATCATTTTTACCCACTGGCGGTAACTGGAAAAAGTCACCTGCTACAATTACCTGAATGCCGCCAAAAGCCTCATCGCTTTCCTTGAAATATTTCAGTACCTGATTGACCAAATTCAGCTGCTTGGCATGCAACATGGAGATTTCATCAATAATCAGGACTTGCGCATTTTCCAGATGTTCTTTTAGGTATTTACGCTCTTTCATGCGCTTTAAGTCTTCGTCAGACAAAAAGTCCTTAATCCCGATACCCGCCCAAGTGTGAATCGTCATTCCGTTCATGTGCGTCGCCGCGATACCGGTCGAGGCCGTAATTGCGACAGAGACCTTACGGGCTTTTAGATAATTGATATATTGATTGAGCGTATAGGTTTTGCCTGCCCCTGCAGAACCGGTTAAAAAGACATTTTCTCCTGCTTTTAATAACTTAAGCGCAGTTTCCTGTTTCATAAAAAGAGATACCCTAAAAGAACGGCTATAGCCTAACGATTTTTGGCGGAAAAGTTAAGCATCACGGCGGAAAAGGCCTAAATCCGGTCAGGCTTGCAGGTTGAGCCAGTCAATAAAATGCTGGGCAATATTGATGTATTCCAGTTCCGCTTTTTGATTGTTCGGATACTCCAGCTGGTCAAAAATTACATGCCCATCCTGTAACTGGCAACCCAAAATCAGCGGTAAATGAATATCGGGATGTGACATCCGAAAGGCCACATATTCTCCTTCAACGATCCGCTGTGCGTAACTTGCAGCCAGACAATTCCTGAATATTCGAGCTTCCTCAAGAATCCGGTCTAAACTTTTTAACTCCTCAAAGCGCCAATTAAAATACAGTAAAAACGGTGCCTGGGTACGTGCTGTCCAGCTCGCTAGGGCAAACTCCTTTTTAAGCTTGGCGACAATTTCTTGTTTCTGAATATGGTTATGCCACGCTACGGCTTGAGCGAACAGGCTGCTCCAAGTCAGATTTTTAGCCACATCAGCATGAGTAGAAAAATATTCCGGTAAATAATCACGCACATAACCATTAAAAACTGACTCACGCACATGCTGGTTCTGCAAATAAAAGCGCTTTCGAAACTCTACAAAAGGAATGCGGTTCCGCTGCAATACATGATAAAAATCGCGGTCCTGCTGTGTCTGCGGGCGAATATAGGCCAGCACATCTACTGGCAGATCCTGAGTGGCTTTATATAAATGTTGCATAAATGCCTGCATGACCCGGCTTAAATTGGTATACACCTTTTTAGTCATATGATCATTCAGTGCCATATCCCGTAATAAGCCTCTCCACTCATCCAGATACAAAATGGAGGGGCTAATGGCAATACGCTGATCTTCATAGGCTTGGCCAGTACCTTTCAGAGCAACCTTCTGATTCTGCTGATGCTGAAACCAGCCATATTGAATCGCATATTGATGCGCACTATGAATGAACAGACGCGCTGCCACATATTGAAAATATTGCAGGGTGGCCAGAATGATTTGTGGATGAATATGATGGCTATCAATAAAGCTTAAAGCGGTCGCGGCCACCCGTACACTGCTGTGCTGAATATTCATGCTCAGCCAATCCAGCACCTCGGCAGACTGTTTAAATAGCCAGTTAACCGTGCGCTTGCAATCAAATAGGGGGAAATTAGCCACCTTTTTTTGCCACAAATAACTGTCATTTTCCAGAAAATTGCGCTTGGATAACAAGTCATCCCGTTGCCAGATCTCGCGGTTCATTAGACGAACAAAGCCCAACAGATTACTTTGCTCTTCAGCATGACGATATAACAGTCGAATATCATCGATATGCTCATTCAGCTCATACAGGTTAAAACGGTTCTCAAAAGATAATGCCATAATCCGGAGAGTCGCCGGATGCAGGAACTCGGCTGCACTAAAACAAAACTCATCTAAACTATCCATCAAGGATTGAATCGACAGGAACTCATTCGACTGTAAGTAGTGTAAGGAAAAAACCTGCTGCAAGCGGTTCAAAATCTCGACAGGAATTTCTTGTCCATGCTGGACATAGGCATACAGCAACGGTTGATGATACAGCTCTGCCTGAATCATCAGAGAGTCCATAATTTCGGCTTGAACAGCTGATATCTGGCTCAAACATTCAGCAACCCGCTTCGGCCCCTCTACCCAGGCATAGACCTGATCTATAAGAATCTGGCGTAACGACTTGGCCTTGTCTCTTAAAAAAAGTGAATGCTGGGGTTTTAAATCACCGGTTAAAAAGTAAATATCTTGAAAAAAGAAATCTTCCAGTGCTTCGGCTTTGGCCTGTTTAAAATCAAAATGAGCCTCCGCCAAGACATGTGCCCGTTGCTGATCTAAATCCTTGGGCGTATAAAACTGGATATAAAACATTCCATTGAGCAGATCAATCCGGTGCTGCTCTTGATAAATCTTGAACAGGTTTTGCGCATTCAGCTGGCCAATCAGCGCCATCTGATCGAGATAAAGTTCGTTCAGATTGGGGAAAATACTGAGACTTTGTTGAGCAGACTGCTTTAAACGCCGTAGCAGGCTATCCTGTTCCATATATGAATCCCCATCATTTTATTTTTCTATTGAAGCATATTGAGTCATAGGCCTAGAAGCGATTGTCTTTAAAAACAGTTCTGCACGTGCAGGCTTAAAAAACCAATTATTATTTTTAAACTATTTCGACTTACTGTAAAGCAAAGTAAAAATTAAAAAAAGACCGCTAAATGATCTTGCAGACACCTGACAGTAATTGCTTAAACCTCAGAGATTTCGAGTTGTGAACGGTCACAAAAGCTGATCAATTCCTCCAAAGTCTGCCCATGTACAATAGATTACGGCCGCATAGGCTAAAAACAAAAAAGATAAGCGTTGGGAAAAGCATTATTTGAGTATAGCAGCACCTAACAATGGCCATAATCAGCGTACTGCTCATGGCCATTTGATGTTTCTTTTACCCCTTATTCATCATTATCGGAACCGCAATGAGGCTCTAGATATAATGAATTAGCGATGTGCATTGCAGTAGACCTGTAATAGCGCTTCTGGCTTAGGCAACATGCTTTTGTACCAGGATTGAGCCTACAGAATAGCCCGCACCAAATGAACACAGCACGCCATATTCACCATCTTCAACTTCATTTGCAGTACGGTGTAAAGCAATAATTACCCCTGCAGAAGAGGTGTTGGCGAATTCATTCAGAATGATCGGTACCAGACCCGGTTTGGCATTTTCTTTGCCCACCACCAGTTTCAAAATCAGTTCATTCATACTGGCATTGGCCTGGTGCAACCAGAAGCGTTTTACATCTGTAGGTACAATCTGGTTTTTTTCCAGCTGGGCGGTGATCATTTTCGCCACCAGTGGACACACTTCTTTAAAGACTTTACGGCCGTCCTGACGGAAACGCTTATCATCAATATCTGCATTTTCTGAGAGATTCAGGAAACCAAAGTTATTGCGGATATTGTTCGAGAACTGGGTAAAAAGCTGGGTATCCAGAATTTCAAAACCGGTTTTAGTCTCTGTATCTTCAATGATGGAAGCGGTGGCCACATCACCAAAAATAAAGTGACAGTCACGTGAACGGAAATCGGTATGTGCAGAAGTAATTTCCACATTTACCAATAACACACGACGTGCGCTGCCCGCTTTGATCGCATCATGCGCCTGCTTCAAACCAAAGGTCGCTGCTGAACAGGCGACGTTCATATCATAGGCATAGCCCTGAATTCCCAAAGCCGTCTGGATTTCAATCGCCACGGCCGGATAAGCACGTTGCAGGTTGGAACATGACAAAATTACGATATCAATATCTTCAGCAGTTACACCGGCATTTTCCATGGCCTGTTGAGCAGCAATAACGCCCCATTCAGCCTGAAGTGAGATTTCATCATCTGAACGTTCACGTAAATTTGGACGTAAACGTTTCGGATCTAGAATCCCGCTTTTCTCAACGACATAACGGCGCTGTACACCTGATGCTTTTTCAATAAATTCTGCGCTAGAACCACGACGCGCTTCCAGTTCGCCTGCTGCGATCTTGTCGGCATTTTCGTGATTATACAGTTCCACATAAGCATTTAAACTTTCAACTAACTCTTCATTGGTAATGACCTCTTCTGGATGGAACAAGCCAGTACCTGTAATGCGGATGCCCATGTAAAACTCCTTCTCAAAATGACCTATATCTTAACTGATTCCCAGACGTTCCCATACTTTTTGCAGGCGATTTGGAGAAATGGGTGTTTTCGTTTTCATGGGTTGTGAAAACAATGAGATCCTTAACTCCTCGACCATAAAATACAATTCTTTAAGGCGAGCGTCATTTTTAAACTTAAATAATTTTTCCATCCACGGATCAATTTGGTCAATGGCGGAATCATCCCTCTGTAGGTTATTGGGCAAGCGCTCTAAACGCAAGATCAAGGCTTTCAAATAGCGTGGAAATTCCAGCCATACGTCGGATGGTTTCTGGTAAACAAAGTCAGAAAGACTCATCAAATCAAGCTGGTCCTCAATATCATCGATATTTTTTCCAAATATAGAAGCGTCGAGCACCAGGAGTTTACGACGAATTTCCTGCCATTGAATATAAATATCCGTGATCTCTTTGAGCGCAGTTTGCCCATATGTCAGGAAAGATTTTTTTACATCTTCCACTGTTTTTTGAAACTCTTGCACATTGACAGGCAGCTCTTTAACTGACATCTGCAGTGTGGCATAAACTAACATTTGCTCTAACTGGGCTTTGTCTCCCAGAGGCGAATACGCCAGCGCCAACGGTTTGGAAATCTGCTTTTTCAGCTGGCGAACCAGATCACCCAGCTGCATATGCACCAACCGGATAATTCCTTCCCGATGCTGTTTGACGGCCTCAGCCTGATCATTAAAGGTCTGAATGACCACACCAGATTCATCTTTCTGTTCCAGCACAGCAAATTTTTTGCTCGGCACCAGTGCCTGATATTGCTTCACCATCACGCCTGTGACTTTTTGCGAGGCTTCAAAAACAAAGTTTTCCGGGAAGGTTTTAAATTCACCTTTCAGCTGTTTGACCGGACTATGGGTTTCTGTACGGCAACGTGCTTTTAACTCTGTCAGATCACGGCCCTGTTCAATCACACGGCCTTTTTCATCTACCACCTTAATGAGTGGCAGCAGATATTGCTCGACCCGCTCAAAGCTAAAATCTTTTTCGCTGATCTGCTCGCCCCGTAACTGGAAAGCCAGAAAACTGAAAATATGTTCCTGCAAATGTACCGCATCAATCCGGGCGGCCAGCTTTTGCGCTGTATCTGGAATTGGCACCAGAGCACGGCGTTTATCTTTAGGCAGGCTTTTTAATAGCGCTTCAATCAGCTCCAGACGCCAACCCGGAATACCCCATGACCAGACATTTTCATCGACTTGCGGCAATGCCTGTAATGGAATCTTCACCGTCGCCCCATCTTCATCATGACTTGGATCAAAACGGTAGCTGGTGGCCAGACGTAATTCACCATTACGCAAATAGTCAGGGAACTGCTGTGTCGTCGGACGGTCATTTAGCCACAAGGCATCATCATCAACAAACAGATAACGCGGCTCATGTGGCTCGACCGTCGCACGCCAGTCTTCAAAACTGCGGCGACTGGCCACTTCCGGCGGTACTTTCGAGGCATAAAACTGGTAAATCGTTTCTTCATCGACCACCAGATCGCGGCGGCGCAACTTGTCTTCAACTCGCTCCACTTCTTCCAGTTTGAGCAGATTATGCTTCAGGAACGGCGGATTGATGCCCAGATGACCCGTGGTTAAAGCATCGCGCAGGAAAATCTCGTGCGCTGCGGCCTGATCGACTTTTTCATAATTCACCGGACGTTTTGGCTCAATAATCAGGCCAAATAAAGAAATCTGGTCATAGGCATTGACCACGCCGGCTTTTTTCGACCAGTGCGGCTCAAAATAATGATGCTTGAGCAAGTCACGCGCGGCCAGCAAAATCCATTCTGGTTCAATCTTCGCCAAGGTACGCAAATACACCTGTGAAGTTTCGACCATTTCAAAGGCCATGACCCAAGGCGTATTGGTTTTATGTAAGGTCGAAGCCGGGAAAATACGTGCCTTTTGCTGACGCACCGCCATAAATACATTGCGCTCATCGGTCTTATTGGCAATGAAAGAGAGTAAACCAGTTAATAGCGCGCGATGCAGATTCTCATAACTGGTCTTCTTTTCATTAAAAGACAGCTTTAAACCTTTGGCCAGATCCACCAGCTGTTCATGGG
The DNA here is from genome assembly GCF_024129495.1 of Acinetobacter sp. S4400-12. NCBI lineage: Bacteria > Pseudomonadati > Pseudomonadota > Gammaproteobacteria > Moraxellales > Moraxellaceae > Acinetobacter > Acinetobacter sp. S4400-12. Next base: position 108,554 of record NZ_JAMXYB010000007.1, read on the forward strand.
TTTTCTTCCACTCCCGCAGACGTAACCAGCTAAGGAAATGATTGCGCGCAAAACTACGGCGTTTATTTTCACTCATGCTTTCGCGGTTATTGTGCAGGGCTTCCCAGAGTTTTAAATAAAACAGAAAGTCGGAATCTGCTTCACGGAATAATGCATGTTTCTGATCGGCCTGCATCTGCTTGTCTGCGGGGCGCTCACGCGGATCTTGTACAGCCAAGGCTGCAACAATAACCAGCACTTCATTCAGCGCACCAAAATGCGCACCACCGAGAATCATCCGTGCCAGCCGCGGGTCAATCGGCATTTTTGCCATCTGCTGACCGATTTTGGTTAATCCACCCTGTGTTCCCCCTTTTTTTAAAGCGGAAGAAGTCGCCGATGGCTTTTCTTCAGTCACTTTAGAAGAACCTTTCTCAGTCATCGCTCCTAATTCAACCAGCAGCTTACGGCCATCATTAACCAGACGATGATCAGGCGGCTCGATAAAATCGAAATTTTCCAGGGAGCCCAGGCCCAGACTCTGCATCTGCAAAATCACCGAGGCCAGGTTGGTCCGCTTAATTTCCGGTTCGGTAAACTCAGGGCGGCTTAAAAAGTCTTCTTCGCTATATAGACGGATACAGACACCTGGCGCAATACGGCCACAACGCCCCTTACGCTGATTGGCAGCCGCCTGGGAAACAGCTTCAATCGGTAAACGCTGCACCCGTGAACGATAGTTATAACGTGAAATACGAGCAAAACCGCTATCAATTACATAACGGATATTCGGAACGGTCAGTGCCGTCTCTGCCACGTTGGTTGCAATGATAATCCGTCGTCCCCCACCGGAAGGATTGAAGATTTTTTGCTGGTCAGCCAACGCCAGTCGGGCATATAAAGGGAGAACTTCGGTATGCCTTGGACCATGTTTCTGCAAAGTCTCCTGCAGCTCACGAATTTCCTGTTCAGTACTGGCAAAAATCAGGATATCGGCATGTTCAGGATGACCTTTTTCCTGCGCATCTTCAAAACACTCTTCAACGGCCCGAACCACAGCACGCGGCAGGTTTTCCTCAAAGTCATCAAACTCATCATCATCACTGCCGCCAATGCTCATTTCTGAAATCGGACGATAGCGGACTTCGACCGGATAGCTGCGCCCTTCCACTTCATAAACTGGTGCACCATTAAAGTAATCACTAAAACGGTTTACATCCAGCGTTGCAGAAGTGATGATAACTTTTAAATCTTTACGACGTGGCAACAGCTGCTTGAGATAGCCCATGATAAAGTCGATATTCAGCGAGCGCTCATGGGCTTCATCAATAATGATAGTGTCATATTTGGTCAGGAAACGGTCGTGGGCCAGCTCTGCCAGTAAAATACCGTCAGTCATCAAACGAACTATAGAGTCTTGTGAACCCTGCTGGTTAAAACGGACTTTAAAGGAAATAGATTCTCCCAGCTTTTCCCCAACCTCTTCGGCAATACGTTGCGAAACACTGCGTGCTGCCAGACGCCGTGGCTGGGTATGACCAATCAGACCCGTCAGCCCCCGACCCGCCAGCATCGCAATCTGAGGTAACTGCGTGGTCTTACCTGAACCGGTTTCACCCGCTACAATAATCACCTGATGCTGCTGGATGGCTTCAATCAGCTTGTCGGCATACTGGCTGACAGGCAGATCCTGATTGAGGTTAATCTCAGGAATGCGCTCAATACGCTGCATGACTTTGGCATGCGATTTTTCAAATAATTCTTCGTATTGTTTTAGATTTGCATCTTTACCTTTTTGGAGTCGATTTAAACGATGGCGGTCGCGCGCCATAACGAGCTGATCTACATTTAAAGGACTCTGCACTGAGAAAACACCTAATATAAAAAGACAATAAACTGCTATTTTACGCTGTATTGCCAGTCAGCGGAAGCTTGGGATTTTTGAATATTTTTATAATTTCCTCAACTAGACCCTTGAATTTTAGGGCCTCAACCTTCATCTTCTTAGGCAGGCTGAAGAACTGCTCTTTTGTCATTCAGTTATCATCTTTAGGTGATTGAATAGATCAAAAAGTCAGATTTGGTGGAATTGTAAACTTTATATTAGTTAATTCGGTTTTTCCGATCTTAATAATGTAAAAATACTGTTTCAGCAATAACAAAAAATCCGTTATCCTTTTGGAAATTAAATACAAACCTCAATCATGGAGACAATGATGAGCTTAATTAATACTGAAGTTAAACCATTTAAAGCAACTGCATTCCAAAATGGTCAATTTATCGAAGTAACTGAAGCTGACCTGAAAGGAAAATGGTCTGTTGTATTCTTCTATCCAGCTGACTTCACTTTTGTTTGCCCAACTGAACTAGGTGACCTTGCTGATAACTATGCTGAATTCCAGAAGTTAGGTGTTGAAATTTATTCAGTTTCTACTGACACTCACTTCACGCACAAAGCTTGGCATGATTCTTCAGAAGAAATCAAAAAAATCCAATACGTCATGGTTGGTGATGCGAACTGGACTCTTGCTAAAAACTTCGACGTATTAATCGAAGCTGACGGTCTTGCTGACCGTGGTACTTTCGTGATTGATCCAGAAGGTAAAATCCAGATCGTTGAAATCAATGCGGGTGGTATCGGTCGTGATGCTCAAGAACTTCTTCGTAAAGTTAAAGCAGCTCAATATGTACACGCTCACCCAGGCGAAGTTTGCCCAGCTAAATGGAAAGAAGGCGATGCAACTCTTGCTCCTTCAATCGACCTAGTTGGTAAAATCTAATTTGTATTAGATTAAACTGATTAAAAAAACCACGCTTTTTGCGTGGTTTTTTATTTAAAAATAAAAATTTTACTTTATCCGGTTAGCCATGATGTGAAAGTGCCAAGCCATAATTGAGAACCTCTTTAAACTTACTGCATATGAAAATTTTTAAATCATCGTTCAAAGGCTCGAAACATCAACTTTTCAAATATCCAGCTGCTTATATTCCTTCCTCCCTGCCAGAGCAATAAACAGGAATAGCACTAGCGCAGATAATGGCAACTATTGAATTGAACGGTTGGGAAATAATAAAAGCATCGGGAAAATCGCAATCATAAAACCCATGAATGCCGTGATCAGTTTTTTATTTAACCTGAGTTCGATATAAAAAAGAGTATAAAAAAAAGCCTTGTATTTGTAACATATTGGTTATCAAGACAAAATGTTATAAAACAAGGCTT